>JBBPIG010000025.1:29300-102271 GCA_038040445.1 Acidobacteriota bacterium
CGTAGTCCGTGGTCCGTGGTCCGTGGTCCGTGGTCCGTGGTCCGTAGTCCGTAGTCCGTGGTCCGTAGTCCGTAGTCCGTGGTCCGTGGTCCGTGGTCCGTGGTCCGTGGTCCGTAGTCCGTAGTAAGCGGTCAACAGTTGTCTACTGACCACAGACCACTGACCACCGAACTACGGACTACGGACCACGGACCACGGACTAAGGACTTCCGACCACTGACTACTGACAACTGACGCTTCATCCCTTAATATGTCTGCTATGCGACAGAAGACCGCGGCCATCGTCGTCATCGGCAACGAGATTCTGACGGGCAAATCCGAAGACCAGAACGCCAGCTTCCTTATCGGGGAGATGTACAGCCTTGGAGTGGCGCTCCGCCGAATCGTCACCATTCCCGACGACATCGACGTGATCGCGGCTGCGGTTCGCGAATGCGCCGAACAATTCGATTACGTGTTCACCTCAGGCGGAGTCGGGCCGACTCACGACGACGTGACTATCGAAGGCGTAGCTCGCGCGTTCGGCAGACCGGTCGTAAGGCATCCGGAGCTGGAGGCAATGCTGCGCGGCTACTTCGGCGACGGCATTGACGCCGCCCGATTGCGGATGGCCGATACGCCAGATGGCGCCGAGCTGATCCGGCAGGTCGATATGCGGTGGCCGGTGCTTGCGATGAAGAACGTCTATATGCTCCCGGGCGTACCCGAGTTGTTTCGCAAGAAGTTCGAGGCAATGCGCGAGCGCTTCCGTGCGGAGCCGTTTCACAGTCATACCCTCTACACTCGCGAAGACGAATTCGATATAGCACCTCGTCTTGACGAGGTTGCCGCCACTCACCCTGATGTAGACATCGGTTCGTACCCGACTTTTACTCGCGACGACTATCGGGTGAAGATCACCATCGAGTCAAAAGATCAGGCTGCGGTCGAACGCGCCCGCGATCAGTTGCTCACGCTGCTGGACCCCGCATCTCTCGCGCGGATCGAGTGACGAAGTGAACGTGGCTCCGACGGCACCGCTCAAATAGACAGAGCGGATTTCCATTCTCGCGGTCGGGCGGTGACCGGCAGTTTTGCAAAAGGAATATCAGCGGGCGGTGACTGGAAGTTTACAGACGAGTATCTGCGATTTGAGACGACCTATGAAGAAATCGATGACTGCTGCCGGCATAGTGCTCGCGCTGATAGCGTTTTGCACGCCACCTCAAAGCGCGCGGACGGCAGCGCTACGATTCGAAGTAACAATCGCACCGGGTCTGATCCCATCTCCACAAAACGGACGACTGTTCGTAGTGATGAGTCCCAAGAGTCAACCCGAACCGAGGCTCACCATAGGCCAGACTGGGCTTGAGGCTTCACCGGTGTTTGCTCGTGACATCAGCAACTTTGCGCCCGGCGCCGCAGGCTCAATCGATGAAAAGTGCGCCGCCTTTCCCCTGGACAGCCTCGCGCGTTTAGCTGCCGGCGACTACTTCGTGCAAGCGTTGTTCGATTCAAACACTGATCTGAAATCGGTGAACGCGCCCGGCAATCTCTACGGCACACCGCGGAAGGTTCATCTCGATCCCGCTCAAGGGGCGACGGTGAAGCTAGAGCTCACCGAGAAGGTCGCCCCCGAGCAGTTACCGCCGAACACCGAGTACGTCAAGTTTGTGAAGATTCAATCAACTCTGCTTAGCAAGTTTCACAGGCGGCCAATCTATCTGCGAGCCGGTGTGATACTTCCGCGTGGCTTCGACAGCGAGCCCGCCAAGCGTTACCCGTTGCGCGTCAACATCGGCGGCTACGGCGCGAGGTTTACTCGCGCGCAAAGAATGATGAGAGAGGGTTCGGGCTTTAGAAACACATGGCTCGCCGACGGCACGCCGCGAATGATCTTTCTACATCTGGACGGCGACGGCCCTTACGGCGATTGTTATCAAGTGAACTCCGACAACAACGGCCCGTACGGCGACGCGATCACTCAAGAGCTGATACCTTACGTCGAGCAGAAGTTCCGCTGCATCGGTCAGCCCTGGGCGCGCATGTTGGATGGAGGCTCGACGGGCGGCTGGGTCTCGCTCGCGCTCCAGATCTTCTACCCTGATTTTTTCAATGGGACGTGGTCGGGGTTTCCGGACGGCGTCGACTTTCGAGCATTTCAGCTCATCAATATCTACGAAGATCAGAATGCATACCTCAACAAGCACGGCTTTGAGCGGCCAAGCGCGCGCGACTTGAATGGAGATGTGCGCTTTACGATTGCACACGAGTGCCAGATGGAGAACGCGATGGGAGTCGGCGACAGCTACACCATGTCAGGCGAGCAGTGGGGCGCGTGGAACGCGACGTATGGACCCCGCGGAGTAGATGGCCGCCCTGCCCCGCTGTGGGACTCGAAGACTGGAAAAATCAATCGGGAGCTTGCAGAGCACTGGAAGAAGTACGACCTCCGAATGGTTCTCGAGCAGAACTGGAAGACGCTTGGACCGAAGCTGCGCGGCAAGCTCACGATCTGGGTGGGCGAGGCGGACGAATACTTCTTGAACAACGCGGTGCATCTGCTGGACGCGTTTCTTTCCAAGGCCGATCCGCCTTATGAAGGGAAGATCATCTACGGCCCCGGCAAGGGTCACGGTTGGATGGCCTTCAGCGAACGCGAGATGATGGATCAGATGTCGGCTGCAGTTGAAAAGGCCAGAAAATAGACCGCGGATGAAGCTGGTTTGACTGACGATTACGGATCCGATCCGCCTGAATCCGTCGCATCCGCGTTATCGGCATTCAATTCGGAGCGTGAGATCATTGTGAAGAAATCCGCCCTCAATCAATTTCTGCTCGAGCACTGCCTTGATGTGCTGCTGATCTTCATCCCGGTCGCGGCTGTCCTTCACTACTCGCACGCGCCGGAAATATGGTCGTTTATCGCCTCAGGGCTCGCGATCATCCCACTCGCCGGATGGATGGGCAAGGCGACGGAAAGTCTGGCGGTGAAACTGGGCGCGGGCGTCGGCGGGTTGCTAAACGCCACGTTTGGGAATGCCGCGGAAATGATCATCGCCGTTCAAGGTCTGCGCGCAGGTATGACCGACGTGGTCAAGGCATCGCTCACGGGCTCTATTCTCGGAAACATTCTGTTGGTGCTGGGCTTGAGCATATTGGCCGGCGGGCTCAAACATCGGCATCAGAAATTCAATCGCACCGCGGCTACGATGAGCGCGACCCTGATGGCGTTGAGCGCGATCGGGTTGCTGGTGCCGGCTCTCTTTCACTGGGTCACGCTCGGCTCGTCGGGAAGCGCGGAGAGGAACATCAGTCTCGAGATTTCGGTCGTGTTGTTTGTGACTTATGTTCTGAGCCTGGTCTTCGCCCTTCGCACTCACAAGGACCTGTATCTGGGACCCATCGGCGAGCACAAAGAGGCGGCGTCGATGCGGCCGAAGACTGCAGGTGTAGTACTACTGGGCGCAACCGCGCTGGTCGCGTGGATGAGCGAGCTGCTTGTGCACGCCGTCGAGCCCGCGTCAAAGGTCTTAGGACTAACAGAAGTCTTTGTCGGGGTCATCGTAGTAGCGATCATTGGCAACGCCGCCGAGCACAGTTCCGCAATACTCGTGGCGATGAAGAATCAGATGGACCTGGCATACCACATCGCCGTCGGGTCGAGCATGCAGATCGCCCTGTTTGTCGCTCCGGCGCTCGTGTTCTTGAGCTATGCGATCGGTAGTCCAATGGATTTGCTGTTCACTACATTTGAAGTGATAACAGTGGGGCTCGCGGTCGCGATCGTAAGCCTGGTCGCGGCCGACGGCGAGTCGAACTGGATGGAAGGTGTGCTGCTCATCGCCGTTTACCTGATCTTTGGTATTGCGTTTTTCTTCCTACCGGCGTCGCTTCCGGCAATGTAACAGAGCGAGACTCGACTGGGCAGTTGGCGTCACTGCTGGGCCGGAAGCATGGGCCGGCTCGCGGGGGCCACCTCGCGTCTCCGAAGGGCCAACAGGCTGAGTGCAGTTATCCCTCCAAGGATCGCACTCAGGAGCACCAGGCCGTCCACCCCGTTCCAATCGGCGAAGTAACCGCCCGCCGAGGTTCCAAGCAATTGACCAACGCCGAGAAAGACCGAGTACAGCCCCATTATCGAGCCGCGATCCGCCGCGTAACTCTCGGTCACATCCGCCAGATAGGTGAGCGCGGCAGGTGTGAACCCGCTTAAGATCAGGAGCTCAATCAGCAAGGTGCCGAGCAGCGAATAGTAGAACGGGCTGGAGAATGTCTCGAGGTGATTCAGGCCGAAGACCGTCAGCAGCAACGCGAACAGAGCAAGCGTGCTGATCAGCATGACGCTGGTCTTGCGAAAGCGGCCGAGGACGAAGCTCCAGGCGAGGATGCCTAACGCGAAGAAGCCTGCCAGCGTCGCGAACCCAACGCCGAACTTCTCCGGGGCCATCGCGCCGGTAAGCAGTTGCCCTTGAAAATGATCTTTGCCGGTCAGCAACCCCACGCTATGGTTAGTCCATACGCCTACAATCGAGAAGATCGAAATCCACGCCGGGCTAAACATCCACACCGTAGGCGACTTGAAGACTTCGTAGTAATGCTTCAGCCGTCTGTGCGCAGCCGCCGCATGGGAAATCACGCTCGGGTCAACAGGGCGGCGTGCTCGTCGCTTCTTATCCCGAAGTCCCCATGCAAAGATCGCCAGACTTGTCGCGAAGATCAGTCCATTGATGCTGAATGCCGGGCTGATCAGCTTGATTCCAGCAACTGTCCGCTCTTGGCCGAAGAACTTCCACAAATAGCCCCCGATGACCGCGCCTAAACCGATGCCTCCAACCAGCGTTATCTCGAACAGACCCATTACTCGCGCGCGGAGGTTCGGACGCCCCACGGTTGCTTCCGAAATGTAGCCCAGCGTTGCAGGCACCGAACTTCCGGTCGAGAGCCCGGCAAGCAATCTAACGAAGACCAGCAGCCACAGCGCTGACGTCATCGCGGTTATCTGAACCGCGATGGCGCCGAACACCGGGCCGAGGATAATAAAGATCTTCCTGCCGTAGCGATCGCTCATCGCGCCAAATACCAGCGAGCCGAGAAGTTCGGTGATGAAGAACGCAGCAATGACATAGCCCCGGGTCGTGTAAGAAATAGGATAGTAGTGGCGGCTGATGTGATCGAGGTAGAATTGAGTCATCTGCCCCATAGTCTGACTTGCGAGCCGCAAGATAAGACTGCCGACAAGGACGGCTATCAAAGAGCGGAGCAGGGATCGGCCAATTCGGCGCCGGGGCGACTTAGGGACTGGCGGTAGTCCGCCGGTTAACGAGTCAGAGGGTAGGGCTTGATCCGTTCGTCCAACCTCATCGCCGTCACGAGCTGAGAGATTGGTAGCGTCGGCGCGTGGAAGCTGGTTAGCATCGGCCATTCTCGTCTTAGTTTACTGAGACCCTGTTCGTCTTCACCGGAGTCACCGGGCGGCTTCTCTCGCCCCTTGGCGTCATTGTAGTTGGCGCGGTGACTATCCGGTCAACTACATCCATACCTTCAGTGACACGACCGAATATCGTATAGTCCGGCGCCAACTGACTCAATGAGCGATCGCCATGCATAATGAAAAACTGGCTTGACCCGGTTTCCGGCGTGCCCTTGTTCGCCATCGCTACCAGACCCCGACGGTAGCCGCCTTGATAGAGCGGCGAGTTTCGATTGATCTCGTTCGGAAGCATCGCGCCGGTCGCCGTCTGGCCCCCGGTCCCATCGCCGTTTGGATCGCCACCTTGAATCATGAAGCCGCTGATCACCCGATGAAAAATAGTCCCGTTGTAGTAACCGCGATCTGCCAGTAGACGAAAGTTCTCCGCTGTCTTCGGGGCTTCGTCCTCGAGCAGCTCGAACTTTATCGTACCGAGGTCGGTTTCGATTACGGCCGTTCGATTGGGGTGATTTGCGCTGGCGGGTTTCGGGGCGCCGCTTTCCTTCTCGCTGCAACCTGCCATCAAAATCGCCAACATCGTCACCAATGCGGCCGCGCCACTGCGTCTGCGTTCGCCCTTCCCTGCTTCACGATGTTGTGCGCGAGCCGGAGCGCCACTAAAGCTCATATGCTTCATCCCTCCAATGCAGAAGCGGCGAGCTATTGCGCGCGATGTGAATGCGCGACGCGCTCGCCGCTTGGTTTTCTCAAGTTCATTTGCCGGGTTCGGCTAGTGCAGCGTTCACAGAGGGACTCGATCACTTTGCCGTCGGATGGTCCTTCTTGTACGTCTCGACGCAATGATCGCAGCAGAAATAAACCTTGCGTCCTTCGAACTCCACTGACTTGGTTTTGTCGATGGGCTCTTTCGACACAGGACAAACTTCATTGATCGCAATCGCGTCTCGCTCTTCCTTGGACATCTTTGCCACAAAGGACTCGGGGTTCTTGTTGAACCCGGTGAGGCATCCTTCGCAGCAGACATAAACGTACTGCCCCTTATATTCCGTGCGGTACTTCTCACTCACCGGTCCGCCGCTCACGGGACAGATCTTATTAGTCACGTTCTTATTCTCGGTCCCATCGGGCGATGCGCTGGCGGCGACCCCGGCCGCGCTCGCAAGCATCCCCACCAAGAGAATCGCCAAAGCAATTTTTCGCATGAGCTTAGTCTCACTCCTCAGTTTATTCGATTGGCCAATAGCCGGGTTGATTATACTGATTGTCGTCGCGGCACGCAAAGCCGGCTCGCACGCGGCGCGGAGCTCCGGCGTTTAAGCAACGGCTGAAGCTCATCAAGCTACTCAGTGTAAGTAGATTTCAAGCACGCGATTCTGAAGCTGAGGATCGTAAATGACCGACACCACGTCCCCCTCGTTCAGCTCGGCAGCGGTTATCGTCTCGTCGTCGTGCGTGTCGTCGGACAGCAGACCCAGCAGGTCCGGCTCCCCGGATCTTCCGACGCCGGCGCCGACGAGATCGTTCTCGCGCGCAAGCACGGTCACCTCCTGAAATTCCTTCGCTGGTCTTACCGTGATCAACAACATGCCCTTGCCGGAGGGCGTCATCTTCAAGATCGCACCGCGAACCGCGGCGAGCTGTCTGGGGGGGCCCGCGCGTTGGCTCCGCTCGACTCTATCCGTTGGGTCGGGCAAGGTGTCGCGCTGGAGTGAAGGCACGACTGTAAGCAAGAGCGACATGCTCCATACCATCGCGAAGGTTTGCATGTAGTTAGTTTTCCTTAGGTTGATCTGCTCTGGAAGAAAGCTGGTTCGTGCCGTTGGGGAGAACTAGGAGAACGCCGTTATGCTACTACGGTGCCGTGTCGGGCTTCAAGTCTTTTGGCAGTTCTATACAGCATAGGGGTGACGGCGAGTGTCGGGTTGACGCTCTTTGTTACGCTCTGTTAGGTTCAAGCGTCGAATTTCTAGGCGCGTAGCTCAGGGGTAGAGCACTACCTTGACACGGTAGGGGTCTGGGGTTCAAATCCCCACGCGCCTACCATTACTTTTTAGATGGGACAAACTTTGCGGACCTCGACGGGTGGAACCGCGCTCAACTGCGCGTCCCTTGCCGAGCGCCGAGGCGCTTTGGTAGTATTTGCGCTTGAGATCAGCATGGCAGAAGTAGTGGGTCGAATCCACCATCGCTGCCATCGCGAACTTTCAGCTCTCACAAGAGAGACTGAGATCGTTATTTTACGTCAGCTCCGGAAGTCCTGAGGCTTTCGAACAACCCTCTGCTACAGACGGTAATGCCGAAGGCGCTGACGTAAGATCCGACCAAAGTGGTAGAAGGTAAACCGACGCTCGACAGATCAAACATTGGCCTTTCGTTGAACGGCGACGTTTTGCCTTCCGCGTGGACCAACGCGATGTTGCGCAGTGCTTGGAAAGTGTTCGCGCATTCGTGTCAACCCATACTGGCCGTTGGTAAGCCATGCGGCTAACGTTTAAGACTGTCAAACCAGCAATACCGGTTTAGGAGGATTCAATATCAGCAGCTTTCAGCGAAGAGGATTTAGAGACAGAGGACCCCGTGTCCCATCGGTCCGCGTCAATGAGCGGATACGGACTGCTGAGGTTCGGGTGATCGATGAGGACGGGGCCCAGATCGGCGTAATGCCGCCGCGACAGGCGCTGGAAATCGCTCGCGGAAAAGGCCTGGACCTCGTCGAAATTGCGCCGCAAGCTCAACCGCCGGTTTGCCGCATCATCAACTTCGGCAAATACCAATACGAACAAAAGAAGAAGCAGAAAGAAGCGAAGGCTAAACAGACTTTCATTACCGTAAAAGAGATCAAGTTCAGACCGGGCACTGACGAGCACGACTACGACTTCAAGAAGAACAACGCCGTGCGCATTCTTCACGACGGGGACAAGGTCAAGGCCACCGTTCACTTCCGCGGCCGGGAGATTACGCACAAAGAGCTTGGCTTCTCGTTGCTACAGCGGCTCGAGCAAGACCTCGCCGAGGCGGGAACAGTAGAAGTAAGGCCCAAGCTCGAAGGAATGAACATGTTTATTATGCTGGCGCCTAAGAAGAAATGAATCTCATAGATGTACCGTAGGTTTGTCTAACCTGCGGCGAGACTGCGAAGCAACCGCAGGGTAGGCAACCTACGACACATTTTTACAGGAGGAATAATGCCAAAACTCAAAACCCATAAGGGCGCTGCCAAGCGGTTCCGCCTCACGGCAACCGGCAAGGTCAAGCGGGGACATTCCCACGCACGCCACATCTTGACTAAGAAGTCTACCAAGCGGAAGCGTCATCTCGACATCGACGGCCTGGTCGCGAAACCTGATGAAAAACCGACCAAGAGAATGCTTCCTTACGGCCGGGACTAGAATCGCGATGCCATCCGTGAAACCGGCTCGTGACTTAGTGAAGATGGCGATAATTGGACCAATGTAATCATAGGAGGGACTTATGCCTCGCGCTAAACGTGGAAACAAGCGTCTGCAGAAACGAAAAGGTATTTTGAAACTCGCCCGCGGCTATCGCGGCACCAAGAGCAAGCTATATCGTCACGCGAAGGAGCAGGTCGAACGCTCGTTGAATTTCGCGTTCACGGGACGCAAGCTCAAAAAGCGAGACTTCCGCTCGTTGTGGATCGTCCGCATCGGCGCGGCCGCGCGCTTAAACGGACTCAGCTACAGCCAGTTTATGCACGGGCTGAAGCTTGCCGAGATCAAGCTTGATCGCAAGATCCTTGCTGATCTGGCGGTCCACGAACCCGCGGCGTTCACTGAGATATCCGGCAAGGCGAAGCAAGCCATTGAATCACACCGCGCTACTGCCGCTTGACATGCCGAACGAGTGAGGATGCGGGCGAGGCAGTAGCGTTGCTACCTGCCTCGCCCGCTACCGCGTATGGACGAGAATCTAGCGAAACTTCGTGAGCAGTTCATCGACGACTTGCGAGCTGTTTCAACCGCAGACGATTTGAGCGCGCTGCGCGACAAGTATCTTGGCAGAAAGTCCGGACTCATCGCCGCCGAGAAGAAGCGCATCGGATCTCTCTCTTCCGCCGAGCGCGCGGAGTTCGGCCGCCAGGTGAATGAGATCAGTGCCGAGGTAGAAGCCGAGATCGGTCGCCTGAGCGAACAGTTTGCGGCACAAGCGGAAGCCGGCGCGCTCGAGCGTGACAGGATCGATATCACGTTGCCAGGCACGCGTCCCAGACAAGGGCACCTTCATCCGATCACACTTGTTCGCCAGAAGATCGAAGACGTCTTCGTCTCGATGGGATATTCAGTGGAGGACGGACCCGAGATCGAAACGAGTTTCTATAACTTCGACGCGCTCAACATTCCGCCCGGCCACCCGGCGAGGGACTCGGCGGACACGTTCTACGTTTCCGAAGACCTTGCGCTGCGAAGCCAGACTTCTACGGTTCAAATACACACGATGCAGCGGCAGAAACCACCGCTCCGAGTCATCGCGCCCGGACGAGTGTTCCGCCGCGACACGCCCGACCCGACGCACAATCCCATGTTCTTTCAGGTCGAAGGACTCAACGTGGATCGGCACATCACGCTTGCCGATCTCAAAGGAACTCTGCAAAAGTTTGTCGAAATGATGTTCGGAGTAAACGTACGGACTCGTTTTCGGCCATCATATTTCCCGTTCACCGAGCCCTCGGCTGAAGTTGATTTCAGTTGCTACGTATGCGGCGGGACAGGGTGCCGCATTTGCAAGGGCTCGGGCTGGATCGAGCTTGGCGGAAGCGGGATGGTTCACCCCAACGTGCTCGAGAAAGTCGGCATCGATCCGGAAGAGTTCTCGGGTTTCGCGTTCGGACTCGGCATCGACCGCATGGCCGGATTGATGTATGACATCGATGATATCCGGCTGCTCTTCGAGAACGACATCAGGTTCCTCGAACAATTCGCGTGAACCCTGTTCCGGGTTCAGGGTTCAGGGTTCTGCATTTAGATGTACCACCCCAGACCTGCGAGAACCAAGAACCAGGAACCCAGAACTCGAAACCCTGAACCCTGAACCCTGAACCCTGAACTAAATAGATGCAGGCAAATTCAAATCAACCCTTAGATAAGACCGTATTCATCCTCGGCGGCGCCGGTCTTGTCGGCACGCAGATTTGCTATCAAGTTGCCCAAGACCTCAAGCCCGGGAAGATCATCATCGCCTCACTGTTTCAAAAAGAGGTTCGCGAGCTTGCTCACGAACTTCGCAAGGAATTCCCCTCGGTTCAGTTCATCGAGCTTTGGGGCAACATCTTCGTGCGATCCGAGTTCGCACGAGCTGATCGAGATGAGCTTCTAACCAGCGCCGTTCGCCGCCGGGGGTTGTATGACGACTTGTTCGGTCCGCTCGACGGCGCATACGAAAGATCAATGCTTGCCGCCTCGCTCCGCGAGCACGGCGCCGGCGTGTTGATCGATTGCGTCAACACGGCGTCCGGGATCAGCTATCAAGATGTATATACGAACTCGATCGAGGTTCGAAAGTCTCTCGACTTCATCGAGGAGCGCATCGAGGACCGCGACTTCAAACAGATCTCAGACAATCGCAAGCAAATAGAGCGCACGTTTGAAACGCTGTTGCTGTCGCAATCAATCCCGCAGTTGATCCGTCACACCCAACTGATCTACCGCGCGATGGTGGAGGTGGGGACTCGAGTCTACGTCAAGGTCGGCACTACCGGCACGGGCGGAATGGGACTCAACATCCCCTACACTCACGGCGAAGACAAGCCCTCCGCGAAGCTGATGTCCAAGACCGCGATTGGATTCGCCCACACTGGGTTGATGTTCCTGATGGCGCGCACACCGGGCGGGCCGATCGTCAAGGAGATCAAACCCGGGGCGATGATCGGCTACAAGAAGGTCACTTTTCAGTCGCTCAAGCATCATCGTGACAACACACCGATACACGTTTATGCGCCCTGCACTCAGCGCTTCGACGGTGAGCTCGAGCTCTCACTGCCAAATCAGGAATTCACGAAGCTCGGCGAGCTCGAGATGGTCGGCGTCGACACAGGAGAGAACGGCTTCTTTGCCAGAGGCGAGTTCGAAGCGGTGACTTCGATCAACCAGATGGAGTTCGTAACTCCCGAAGAGATAGCCAGCAACGTCGTGCTCGAGATCAAAGGCAGCAACACCGGCGTGGACGTGATCGCGGCCATCGATTCGGCGATAATGGTTCCGAGCTACCGAGCCGGTTATCTGCGCGGCTCGGCGATCGAAGCGATGCGAAGACTCGAACACGAAACCAACTCGCATTCGATCGCGACCGGCGAGCTCGGTCCGCCTAAGCTCACCAAGCTTCTGTACGAGGTTCACCTGTTGAAGACCAAGTACCGGACGCTTCAAGCAGTCGTCGAACAGGGCGCGGAAGAAATCTCCGAGGCGCTGTGGCGATACGTCCAGCGCAACCATAATCTGCGAAACACGATCATCTCAATCGGCATCCCGATACTTCCACCCGAGGGCGATCGCCTGATTCGCGGACCGCGAATCAACGTGCCCGAGTACGCGGGTCAAACGAAGCTGCCGGTTACTGAACCCTCCATCAACGAATGGGCCGAACGGGGTTGGCTCGACTTGAGGCCAAGGAACATGCGCCGCTGGCAGGAGCGTTTTAGCCGAATGCTGCGGTCAGCGCAAACGATTCACCGCCAGGGCTCGGCTGCGATTACAATGGAAGCATACCGGAGCGAGGAGATCAGAATCGGCGAAGTGGTGGGCTGGATTTTCAACAACG
This sequence comes from Acidobacteriota bacterium, assembly GCA_038040445.1. Lineage (NCBI taxonomy): Bacteria > Pseudomonadati > Acidobacteriota > Blastocatellia > Candidatus Onstottus > Candidatus Onstottus frigus. The sequence goes on from JBBPIG010000025.1 coordinate 41,485, forward strand.
AGGAAGAGGGTTATCGGATCAAATGAAGATCAGTTACAACTGGCTGGGTGAGCTCGTTACCCTCACCCTCAACGCGAAAGAGCTTGCCGAAAGACTCACCATGGCCGGCCTTGCGGTCGAAGCCGTCGAGCGGATTCGCGACGATCACATTCTGGATTTCGATCTCACTTCGAATCGCCCCGACGCGCTCTCGCATCTGGGCATCGCTCGCGAAGCAGCGCTTATCTGCGGCACTTCTCTCGTTCCGCGAGCGGTCACACCAAAGGAAAGCGATGAACCCGTCGAAGCGGCCGCTTCGGTAGAGATTCTCGACCCGGACCTTTGCCCGCGTTACGCCGCTCGCGTTGTTCGAGGAGTGAGGGTCGCGCCGTCGCCGAAGTGGCTAGTTGATCGCCTCGAATCGATCGGCCAACGCGCGGTCAACAACATCGCCGACATCACCAACTATGTGATGTTCGAGATGAATCAACCCACTCACGCATTCGATCTGAATCTCTTGCACGGTCATCGCATCATCGTCAGACGCCCGCGCGCTGGCGAAGAGATAACCACGCTCGATGGACTCACCCGCGAGCTTTCTCCCGAGATGCTGGTTATCGCCGATGCCGACCGCCCGGTCGCCATAGCGGGTGTGATGGGAGGGTTCGACACCGAGATCAACGAGCAAACCAGTGACGTGTTGATCGAGAGCGCTTACTTCAACCCGGCGTCTATCCGTCACACCGCTCGATCGCTGGGGATGGACTCCGAGGCTTCATACAGGTTCGCTCGAGGAGCGGACTACGAAGCGCAGGTTCGCGCCGCCGATCGCGTTGCTCAAATGATCGCGGAGATCGCGGGCGGACAGTTGCTCAAAGGCGCCATCGATGTCTATCCCGCGCGCATTTCTCGAGATGCTGTTTCCTTGCGTGAATCGCGCATCGAACGGCTCACCGGGTTGAAGGTCCCAATCGAACAAGCCGCCGGGATTCTGCGCGCGCTCGAATTCGAAGTCGAGCTTCGCGAGGGCGAGAAACACCTGCGCGCCGCCGCGCCGTCCTTTCGCATAGACATCTCGCGCGAAGAAGATCTGGTTGAAGAAGTCGCGCGACACGTCGGGTACGATCTGGTTGACACCACGCTGCCAACCTGGAGTGGAACTGGAAGCTACCTCAGCGGAGACAAACAACGCCGCAGCGTCAGGCGCGCGCTAACGGCACTGGGCTTCGACGAAGCTTACTCGTTCAGCTTCGTAAATGGCGAACGCGATAGATTGTTTCGTCGAGACGATCAACCTGTCGCCACCCTTTCAAACCCCATCGACGTGAATCAATCCGAAATGCGAGCTTCGCTTGTCACCGGATTGCTCGAGGCGGTGCAGCACAACTTCAATCAAGGGACGCGCGATGTGAAGCTGTTCGAGATCGGCCGCGTGTTCGGAGCTGCAGGACCGGGCGAGCGGCCCGCTGAACGTGACCTTCTCGGCGTCGCGATGACCGGTTCGGTGTTGCCCGACGACTGGCGTGGCGCGAAGCAACTCGAGTATTACGACCTCAAGGGCGCTGTGGAAGTTGTGATGTCCGCGTTGAACATCTCAGGCTTTACAATTGATCGAGCCCGTGTAGAATACCTCCATCCTGGACAGTCGGCGGTGCTTGCCCGCGACGGAGAAGAGATAGCGCGATTCGGACGGCTGCATCCGCGGGTGGCCTCTCTCTATAAGTTCCGCCAGCCGGTCTTTATCGGCGAGCTCGAGTTTGAAAAGTTACTCGCGCTTCCAGCGGACCGAGTGCGCTACAGCGCGCTGGCCAGGTATCCGGCCGTGTCGCGCGACGTATCGGCGCTGGCGCCCGATACGGTGATGTGGGGCGACATCGAAAAGGCCGTGCGCGACCTCGGGATTCTCGAAATAGTTTCAGTGCGCGTCTTCGATATGTACAAGAGCAAAGAGATGCCTGAAGGTTTCCACTCCCTGGCGTTCAGGGTGACCTATCGAGGAAAAGGCCGCACTCTCAAGGATGAAGAAGTAGCTGGAATGCACGAGCAAGTGAGGGCGTTACTAGGAGATCGCTTCGGCGCGCAACTAAGATAGCGGTTCAGGGTTCAGGGTTCAAGGTTCAGGGTTAGGCTGCTGCACAACGTCTCGCAACCCCGAACCAGAAACCACGAACCAGAGACCCGGAACTCGGAACCCTGAACCCGGAACCGGCACGGAGGTCAGGTGAGCGGAATCTACGGTCTGGAAAAGTTCTCGCACCTCGAAGACAAAATCTATCGCACCATCGAGCAATTCAAGCGCGAGCGGCAGGAACGCGAGGCGCTCGAACGCGAGGTGCTGAGCCTCCGGCGCGAGATGAGCCGGGTGAGCGATGACAAAGAGCGGCTCGAGCGGCAGGTCGAGCATCTGATCACCGAGCGCGACGCGATAAAGCTCAAGGTGGAAGGGATGCTGGACGCCATCACCGGGCTGGACGTGGAAGCGGTGTGAGTGCGAAGAAATGAGGGCGCGTCGGCTCGCTGGGTATTGAAGCCTGCGGCCAACGCGGACGAATATGGACAACAATCCAAGCCAATCACATAAAGTTGTCATCTACAATCAGACATACACGCTTCGAAGCAGTCACGAGTCCGAGTACATTCAGGAACTCGCCGAGCACGTCAATAAACGGATGAACGAAATCGCCCGCGCGACGATGACCGTTGATTCGCTTCGCGTCGCGATACTGGCGGCGATTCAGGTCGCCGATGAGTTGTTTCAATCGCGGCGAGAGATGAAAGAGACCGAAGAAGAAATAGCCGAACGCAGCGCAAAGTACGCAGAGTTGCTCGATCAGTTTTTGCGCTCAGCTGAGATTAAACAAGAGCCCGCCGCCTCGAAGTGACTTTCGAACACATTCATCCGTCTTCCCTTGGATCCGGGTTTTCGAGTATCTTCGCAGCTTGAGCGTCGCGGTAGTCCCGAACGGCGTTTCGAAATTCCGGATGCTTTCCCCCAAGTATCGCCGCTGCGAAGAGCGCCGAATTCACTGCCCCGGCTCGTCCGATGGCAAGCGTCCCCACCGGAATTCCGGCTGGCATCTGGACCATCGACAGCAGCGAGTCCAACCCCTTCAACGCCTTCGATTCCATTGGAACTCCAAGCACCGGCAGAAGAGTCTTCGCCGCAGCGACGCCTGCCAGGTGCGCTGCCCCGCCTGCTGCCGCGATGATGACTTCGAGTCCTCGTTTCTCGGCTGAAGCAACGTACTCGAACAATTGATCCGGAGTGCGATGCGCGGACAGAACCCGCACTTCGAATGGGATGCCGAGAGTTTCTAGAGTCTGCGCAGCGTGGGACATCGTTTCCCAATCAGACTTCGAACCCATGATGATTCCGACTAAAGGTTGCATGATGTTTTTCACCGTCGAGCAGTTCTTGCGAGCTTCACTGACTTATTTGAAGATTTGGATTATAGCTTGCGAATGCAACGAAGGCGAATCAGTCAGCGATGAAGGCCGGATGCGCTCCGCCTTGATAGCCCGTCACCCGCTTCCTATAATCGTTGGGTTCATGACTTGCTCCAACAGGAGACTGTATGGCTATCACTAAAACCGATGTCGAGAAAATCGCAGAGCTCGCCAGGCTTGAGCTTACGCCGGAGGAGACCGACTTGTTTACTGAGCAGCTCAGCTCGATCATCGGCTACGTCGAGAAGCTGAACGAGCTCGATACCACGGATGTGCCGCCAATGTCGCATTGTTCTCCAGGGGGCGGCGACACCGAGTACGCGAAGCGCGACGATGAGGTTCGGCCCAGCCTGGGACAACGACTCGCGGTCGAGAATGCCCCTGATGCCGAAGCAGGATACTTCAAGGTCCCGAGGGTAATTGGCGGATGAGCATTGGTTTTCCGAGCACCGATTTTGGTCGGGAGGTTTCGGTGAAGCGAAAGCCCGATTCAAGTCAGTACTCTGAACACCCAATTGGTTCGACATTGGAGAACATCTTTGGAACTCAAAGGCCTATCGATCGGCTCGGTTCATGAACGCATTGCGTCAGGCGAGGTCAAAGCTGTCGACGTTTGCCGCGCGGCGCTCGACCGCATCGAGCGTCTCTCGGAGCTTAACGCATTCATAACGGTCACTGGCGATGCGGCGATAGCTCAGGCTCAACAAATTGATCGCCTGGTCGAGCGAGGCGAGCAGCTTCCGCCGCTTGCCGGAGCCGTGATCGCAATAAAAGACAATATGGTGCTGCGCGGCGTGCGGACCACCGCCGGCTCGCGGATTCTGTTCAACTACAAGCCGCCTTACACCGCGACTGCTGTCGAGCGCTTGCAGTCAGCGGGCGCAATCATTGTCGGCAAGACGAACCTGGATGAGTTCGCCATGGGATCGTCGACCGAGAACTCAGCCTATGGAGCGGTCAAGAATCCCTGGGACACTACGCGAGTGCCCGGCGGGTCGTCTGGTGGATCGGCCGTTGCAGTCGCCGCCGGGATCGCGATGGGCGCGCTGGGTTCCGACACCGGCGGCTCAATTCGTCAGCCCGCGAGCCTCTCAGGTGTTGTCGGGCTCAAGCCTACCTACGGTCGAGTATCGCGCTACGGCTTGATTGCTTTCGGCTCATCGCTCGACCAGATCGGGCCGTTCGGGAACTCTGTCGAAGATGTCGCGCGCATTCTGAACATCATCGCCGGACACGATCCAAACGACTCGACTTCGAGCAACGTCGAAGTCGACGACTATGTTGCGGCAATATCGGGCGACGTGCGCGGACTACGCGTGGGCGTGCCAAGCGAGTACTTCGGCGAGGGACTGGACCCCGAAGTGAAAGAGAACATCCAAGCCGCAATCAAGAAACTTGATGAGCTGGGAGCCGAAATCGTCGACATCAGCCTTCCTCATACTGAATATGCGGTACCGGTCTACTACTTAGTCGCGACCGCCGAAGCCAGCTCGAACCTGGCTCGCTTTGACGGCGTGCGATATGGCTTCCGCGCGGAAGAGGCGTCGACCTTGAAGGAGATGTACAGCCGCACGCGCGATCAGGGATTCGGCGCCGAAGTGAAGCGCCGAATAATGCTTGGCACTTATGCGCTGTCGGCAGGTTACTACGATCAATACTACGGCAAAGCGCAAAAGGTGCGTTCGCTCATCGAGCGCGATTTCCACAACGCCTTCCAGAAGTGCGACGTGATAGCTACGCCGACCTCACCCACATCTGCGTTCAAGCTGGGCGAGAAGACTGACGATCCGCTCGAGATGTATCTGTCCGACATCTACACGATTACGGCGAACCTGGCGGGCGTGCCGGCGTTAAGCCTGCCTTGCGGTCTAGCGTCAAACGGCTTGCCGATTGGAATACAACTGATCGGTAAGCAGTTCGATGAGGGGCGATTGCTAAGAGCTGCTCGTAACCTGGAGCAGGCTCTGGGACTTGAATTCGTGCCACCTGCGATTAGGAATATCTGAGCATCGATTCTGTCGAGTAAGCGTGTAGGGGCGGCCCTCCGTGGCCGCCCCTTTTCGCAAAAGGCGTCATTCCGTGATAACGAGGGCCGCCACAAACGGCCGCCTGTGCCTGGATCAATCGAATGTCAGAGACGGCGAAACAGACGCGGGCTCAGACTGAGGAGACTCAAACGAGCTTCGGCTCGACCGACTTGCTGTTGCTGTTGATGACCCTCATCTGGGGATCAAACTTCACGGCGATAAAGTACTCGCTCGAGGACTTGCTCCCGCTGAGCTTCAATGCGCTTCGATTCACCTTGGCTTCAATCGTGATGTTGATCGTCGCGTTCCTGGCGCAAACCGGCTTTAAGCTTGCGCCCGGAGATGGACGGCGGCTGTTTGCTTTGGGTCTGCTTGGGAACACTTGCTACCAGTCTCTCTTCATAACCGGGATGGCTCATACCGGAGCGGGCAACGCGGCGCTGATCCTGGCTACGACGCCGCTGTGTACGGCGATACTCGGGCGGATTCGCAAACACGAGTACTTCACCACACGCGGCGTAGCCGGATTGCTCCTGGCCTTCGCCGGGATTGTGATGATCGTAATCAGCGGGCGCGGTGAAGTTTCGCTCGGCGAAGCCGTGTTAGGGGACTCCTTACTCCTGGCATCCACGGTGTGCTGGTCTTTGTACACCGTCGGGTCGAAGCACCTGGTGCACAAGTACGGCTCGATGAAGGCGACCACCATAATGATGACCAGCGGTACGCCCTTCTTGCTCCTTCTATGCACGCCGTCGTTGATCAGACAGGACTGGTCGCGAGTTCGTCCGATGGCCTGGGCCGGACTCGTTTACAGCGGGTTGTTTGCTATTGCGCTCGCGTACCTCATCTGGAGTTATGGAGTTCGAAAGATCGGCTCAACGCGCACTGCGATCTATTCAAACATTACGCCGGTCGTAGCGTTGCTGGTGGCCTGGCTCGCGCTCGGCGAGACGCCGACGTTGGGACAACTCGCGGGCGCGATAGTGATCTTCGCAGGGATATACCTCGTGCGTCATGGATTGATTGCCGTCGCGCCCGCCGAAGCGATCGAAGAGGAGTTCGAGGGAGCTTCGCTCGGACCGGGCAAGAACTGATCAGCCCAAGGGTCCGGATTGATGGGCGCTACAGATCGGATCACCACCTACCGCCAGACTTTGTGAAAACCCCCAACTTCAGTTGGGGGATCGTTAGGTTCAGCCTACGTTGTGAGTGATGCTTGCCGTAGGTAGAAATGAAACATCCCCCAACTGAAGTTGGGGGGGTTCACACGGTCACTGCGTCACTCGGATTGTTCCACGTTCTGTCAACGAAACGATAACCCGACACGGAACTGAAAAAAGTGTGGGCTGTCGCTTGAGAACACGTGGTCCCGGAATTCGACACGCAATCCCAAGTGGTCCTTCATCCAATACTGCACGCCACCGCCAAAGTTCCCGCCGCTGCTTGTACCGTTCCGAAAAGCCAGCGAGTACCCTCCGGTCACAAAAGGGACCAACTTCGACGAGCCGTTCGAGAAGTGATATGACACGTCCGGGGATACGATTCCGAAGCCGTCGCCGGCGCTTCGGAACGGCGCGATGTATCCAACCTCCGCGCCCAATCCGAGCCCCTTATAAACCAACCCTTCGCCCCCGGCGCCGACAGAGAAGAAGGCTGTAGAAGACCCGCTGCCTGACGCGCCACCAACACCACCGAATCCGTAGCCCCAGCCTCTAGGCGGATTCGAACCCTGCGCGAGCGCGACTCCCGAAGCCACCATCAAGAACAAAACTCCTACAATGATCTTTCGCATGATTGCCTCCCGGTCATTTGATTTGGCGCCATCGTCTCCGACGCGCCCGACTTGTTCATTGCAACACGTATTCCACGTCAACGCCAGCTTCGTGGAGTGCATTTCGCGGGTTTTACTCCGTCCGAAAATCTAGCCGCAGTGATCGCGCGTCGCGTGTGGCCAGAATGTTGCGCCGCTTGGGGTGTAAGAGTTCTCAGCACTCGTCCAGCAGGGACCCAATTTCGTTTTACATCTCTGACCCACCGAATTACAATGACCCCGCTCTTCATTCGTCAATCTCAGGACAAATACAAAACAGATGGAAGATCACAAGCCACAAACGCTTGTTGAATTACTCAAGGAAGCAGTCGCAGCCGAGCCCGAAAGAGAGGCGCTCAGATACAAGCAAGATAAAGTGTGGGTCGGCATGACGGCCGAGCGATTGCTCGATCGCGTCCGCAATGTGGCGCTGGGACTCTATGGTCTTGGAATTCGCAAAGGCGCCCGGGTCGCGGTACTAGCCGAAAGCGGGCCGCTGTGGACCATCAGCGACTTCGCCGTCCTGTCGAACGGCGCGGTCAACGTTCCGATCTATCCGACGCAGCCGCCCCATCAGGTCGAATACATCTTGCGCGAGTCCGAACCAAAGCTTCTATTCGCTTCGACCGAGCGCCAGTTGCGAAGGGTCGATTCTGCGCTTAAGAAATTTCCGGACCTTCGCATTGTCTCGTTTCAAACGATAGCGGACGGCGAGAACTTGATACCGTTCGACTCGGTTGAAGAAGCCGGCGCCAAGCTCGGCGCAGAACGGCCGGAGATCTTCGACCTGATCGCATCCGACGTACACGCCGGCGATCTGGCTTCGATAATCTACACATCGGGGACGACCGGCGAGCCGAAGGGCGTGATGCTCACCCATGAAAACATCACCTTCAACGCGCTGGCGTCAGGCGACTTTCTCCGAATCGAGCCCGGCGGAGTGATGCTTTCTTTTCTTCCGTTGTCGCACATATTCGAGCGCATGGTCTTGTATCTTTGCCTGCACCGAGGAGTGCAGATTAACTACGCGACCGGCATCGAAACGGTGGCGGCGGATATCCAGGACGTGCGGCCTACGCTGATGTCCACCGTCCCACGATTATTGGAAAAGATTTACGCTCGCATGCAGAAGAACGCGGCTGACGGCGGACGACTGAAGAAGAAAATCTTCGAGTGGTCGCTGGGCGTCGCGCGCCGGTGCGCGCAGTTGTCCACGATGGGCAAGGCGCTGCCGCCTCTGCTTCAGCTTCAGAGGGAAGTCGCCGACGAACTGGTGTTCAAGAAGATTCGTGAAGCAGTCGGCGGACGAATAAGGCGCATGGTCTCGGGAGGCGCGGCGCTTCCGTCCGACATAGCGCTGGTGTTCACCGGCGCGGGAATACCGGTGCTTCAAGGATACGGTTTGACTGAGACGTCACCGGTGATCGCGGTCAACTCGCTCGAGCACAACCGCGTCGGATCGGTGGGACTCCCGCTGCCCGGCCTCGAAACGAAGATTGCAGAAGACGGCGAGATACTCACGCGCGGGCCTCACGTGTTTCAGGGCTATTTCAACAAGCACGAAGAGACCGCTACTTCGTTTGAAGAAAACTCCGGCGCAGGAGAGCGCTGGTTCAAGACCGGCGACATCGGTCACTTCGATTCGGATGGCTTTCTATTCATCACCGATCGCAAGAAGGATTTGATCAAGACTTCGAGCGGCAAATACGTCGCGCCTCAGATGATTGAAGGGATGATCAATCAAAGCGAGTTCATCGAACAGGCGGTCATCGTCGGAGACAAACGGAAGTATGTCTCGGCGCTGATCGTACCCGACTTCGAGCGGCTGCGCGCGTGGGCGAAGGAACAAGGAGTCCCGACTAGCGATAAGCGCGAACTGATCGCCGACCGCCGGGTAGTCGATATGATCAAGGCTGACGTGAATCGACTGACGCGGGAGCTTGCGGATTACGAAAGGGTGAAACGAATAGGACTGCTCGCTGAGGAGTTCAGCATCGACGGCGGCGAGCTTACGCCGACGCTCAAAGTGAAGCGGCGAGTGGTTGAAGAAAAGTATGGCGAGTTGATTGAGTCACTGTACTCCGGTGGCGAGTGAGACAGATAGAGGTTTACGACCTCAAAACGCGTTCACGCAAGGTCGTCTTCCCGGAGAATCCTTCGCGGCTTCGGCCAATGCTTCTACTTCCTTGAGCTGTCGCACTATCTCAGCGTCTAGCTCGGCCTGGTGGTCATAGTAGTAGGTAAGAGCGGCGTGAATCTGTGCTAAAGAAAGAGTCGGATGCTGAAAATGAATCTCTTCAGGGCTCCATCCATACGCGACCCTGTCGAGAACTACCTCGATGACTTTCGTGTTGGCGTCGGTGATCCATGCGACGCCGCGATCATCAATCTCAATATGTGTGGTCGCAACGCTCGACATCAAATTCCCCCGGTTCCAAGGTGAATCATAATCTATCACGGCTTTTCGATCAAAGAGGGCCTGACAGCTTCGCTCTCTCGACGCTGTTCTGTCCAAATAACAAAGGCTAAGTACTGAGCAGCAAGCTTTGAGGTTCGTTTCCCTTCCGATATAGTGAGTCATATCAACGGCTCACATTTTGACAAAGGTATATGAGTATGAACGTCTCACTAACCCCTGAACTCGAACAGCTCGTGAATGATGAAATCAAGAGCGGTGACTACAAGTCTGCAAAAGAAGTCGTGCGTGAAGGCCTGCGGCTCGTGCGACTCCGCAGAGAGAAGCTCGCGGGTCTGAGACGGGAAATCCAAATCGGGGTCGATGAGATCGAACGTGGTGAATACGTCGAGTACACTTCCGTCGAAGAGTTGTTTGAAGACATTGAAGCCGCAGTCGCAAAACGCATCCCAAAAAAGCCGAAACCGCGTTAATGAAACGCCTTGTCCTCTCACCCACTGCCCGCTCTGACCTCATGAACATTAGGGTGTACATTGCTTCTGAGAACAAGCCAGCGGCCAATCGCGTCATTCGCGAGATCAAGGCAAGGTTCAAAACACTACTTAGCTTTCCCGAATCAGGCAGACGGCGCGACGAACTGAAGAAGGGACTCCGCAGTTTTCCGGTGATACGTGGTTTTCTACTTCGTCATCAAAGACGGCGTTAAGATTGTCCGTGTACTGCACAGTGCACAAGATATTGAAAGCATATTCAACGAGTAAACGCTGCTCCGATTCTGCAAGTCTTAGCTCGGTATAGTGGCGGCGTTATGAAAGCGGTCGTCCGGCGGAGCAGAGCGTCATGGTGCCAGCGGCTCCATCATCGCGAACGGCTTCGTGAGAATATGCGCCCAGCGCAGCCGGCCCACCTGGCGCGCGAGAATCTGACGCCCACCCCCCTGCCAAAACTCGCTTTTACCCGGTTCGCACTCCGTGGTAAATTCGCTGCATGGCGCGGATGGTTGTTCGAAGCTGCGCAGTACTAATCGCCCTGGCCCTCGCAGGTTGTGTTGTGTGCGCCCAGACTCGGTCGTCAGTCATACCCTCCGAACAGAACACACGAAGCGTCGCGCCACGGAACGCGAGAATAATTTCACTGGTCGAGCAATTGGCCGATCAAGCGCGCGCATCCGATGATCTGACTTTTGCAGTGCGCGCCCAGTCACAAGCGGCGAAACTGCTTTGGCCGCTAGACCCTGAGCGAGCGCGTGCGATATACAGAAGGGCCTTTCAGTCACTTGCCTCGGGAGCCTCCAAGGAGGCTCCCGAACAGGCCGCGAACGCGAACCCCTATTCCACGTTTGAACCCAGTCGGGCGTTGATTCCCACACCAAACCCGCAACTGCGCAGCGAGCTGCTCAATCAGATAGCCGCCTGCGACCCTGAACTTGCCGAAGAGTTCGCCCGCGATCTAGCCGCTTCAATGGAGAGCTCAAAAACCGGATGTGCTGATTGCAATTCCAATGGCGGCGGCTCGTCCTGGCCCTTCGGCCAGGTTGCGGCATCTGCCCGCGAAGATGCCGAGCGTTGCGAGTTGCTGATGAGCGCGGCGCTACAGGTGGTCGAGCGCCAGCCGCAGCAAGCGATGGCATTCGCACAGATGAGCGTCGCATTGGGGATATCTTCGAATCTCGCACGGCTGCTTACGCTCATGCGAACGGTAGACGCGGAGCGCGCGGATTTGCTCTTCGCCAACGCAGTGGCGAGACTCGAGCAGTCTTCGCGAGTGGATCTCAAAGATATTCACACGCTGGGCTCGTACGTCGTCTCGACGATCAACTCATCAACCAGGCACCCTATGGGCAAGGCGTCCATAGTCCGGTTTTTGAACCTCGCTCTTAAACAAGTCGGGCAGATCGGGCAAAACCTGAGTGCGCCGCCGGCAAGCGGCGGGCGAGGCGATTCGGCGGTGCTGTACTTTATTGAGCGGCAACTCACTGACCTGCTGGCAAGCTATCTGCCTGATCGTCTCGATCAGTTGCAGCGCTACACGAGCGCCACGCGGGATGCGGGCACGTACGAGGCGATCGATCCGGAAAAACTCCGAATCAGCTCGCCCGGCGACATCGCTCGGGAAGCGAGCGAAGCTGCCGAAGGCGCCGAACGCGATTCGCTCTACGCCAGAGCGGCGCTTGCCTGGCTTGCGCAAGGCGAACCGGGAGAGGCGCAAGCCGCGGCGCTGAAGGTCTCGGCTGCCCCGATGCGCGATCGAGTGCTTATACAGATAGTGCGCCGGCTCGCCTCCGGGAAGCGCATCGAAGAATCGATTGGTCTGACTCGCCGGATAACCGGCCAGACCTCGCGCGTCGATCTTCTGGTGATGCTGAGCGCTGCGTCGCGGGCTTCAAACGACAACGTGCGAGCGGTTGAGTTGCTCAATGAAGCGGAGTCGTACTCTACGAAGCAGCCGCCCTCGATCGAGCGCGCGCGTTCGCTTGTCAAAATTGCCGGCAGCTTTTCCTCCTTCGATGCGTTGCGCAGTTTCGAGGTGCTGCAAACTGCAGTCAAGGCGATCGACGAAATCATCAAACAGCAGCAAGCCTTGAAGGATGACCCATCGGCTCACGGAACGCGAGCGACGGTTGCTCAAGTGTTCACTCTCGACGAGATGTACGGCACGAGTTTTGAAAGAACGCTCATAGAGCTGGGCAAGGCAGACTTCGACCGCGCGCTGTTTCTTGCTCAGCAGCTCACCGGAGAAGAAGCGCCGGTCATTGCGCAGTTGGCCGTTTGTCGAGGCGGGCTTGTTGAGAACCCGCCATCCGGACAATCAGCAGCCGGCGAGGAGGGCGACTCCGGCGTAAATCATTGACGCGTCCCGAAGGTTCGGAATTCAGAGTCGCAGCTTCAGATGGCCGCCGGCCCGAGCGCGCCTCGTTCAACAAAGAAGATGGAGAGGTGAAGATGAATTTGCTGATGGCTCGTGTTCCTCACTCGCGAGGCGAGATCTCCGCTCTGGAGCATTCCTGGTTTGGCCGGTGCGTTCGCAACCAGCATCACTCGAATCGGCGCGGCTTGGTGCGGGCGGCGGCGCTTCTGGCGCTGACCCTGATCGCCTCCGCGCCATCATCGACGGGGCAGTCGCTCTGGCGTTTTCGAGGACAGCCCGATCAAAGCGTATCCGCCGCCGAATTCTCTCGACTGTTCCGGGATCTATCGGAAGATGGGGGTTACTTTCGGTCGGACAACTTCACATCCAACGAGACCTCTTATCTGCACGTGGTGGACAAACTGCGCGCACTTGGCGCGGCCGGCGGCGCCTATATTGGCGTCGGACCTGAGCAGAATTTCACGTATATCGCCAAGGTTCGGCCACGGATCGCCTTTATCATCGACATCCGGCGGCAAGCGCTGATTCAGCATCTGATGTTCAAGGCGATTTTCCATCTCGCGCCAACCCGCGCCCAGTACCTTTCCTTACTGGTGAGCAAGCCGTTGCCAAAAGAGAAGTCTCCGGCGCCGGACGCTTCGGTGAATGAAATACTCGGCTCAATCAGCCAGGCCGCGGCGGACGATCGCGCGTACGCCGCGAATCTCGCCGCTATTCGCAAAGCGATACGAGAAGACTTTCAGGTCCAGCTTTCTGAGGCGGATCAGACGAGCCTCGAGTATGTGTACAAGAGTTTCCGCGACGACGGACTGGATATCGCTTACCGGATGGAGGGCTCGCGCGGCGGCTGGTTTCCGACTCTGAAAGAACTCGTCTTGCAGCCAGACCAACACGGAAAGCTCGGCAACTTCCTCGCTAGCAAAGACGACTATGAGTTTGTGCGCGACCTGCACCGCAAAAATCTCATCGTTCCTGTGGTTGGCGATTTCGGTGGAAAGAAAGCGCTAGCGGCGATTGGAGATTACTTGCGGAACAGCGGCTTCACGGTCACTGCATTCTACACATCGAATGTGGAGCAGTACCTGTTTCAGAATAGCGTGTTCACCGCTTTCGCTGAGAACGTGCGGAAGCTTCCAATCAATGATAAGAGCCTCTTCATCCGCGCCGTCCCCAACACTCGCTTCACACATCCGGCTCAACTGCCCGGGCATCGGACGACGACGTTGTTGCAACAGATGACTGTCTTCTTGAAGGACGTCGGCGAGGGGCGCTATCAGACCTACGCTGATCTGGTTATGACGCACTACATAGCCGCCGAGAGCCCTCAGTAGCTCAACTGACCTTGGCGGCTCGTCCGTCTGGCTAAATCGGTCTAGCCCGGCCAAATCATCAGGGCGACCGTTGTCACCACGAGCGCGACCAGGACCGTCAGCGGCGTGCCTACCCGCACAAAGTCCATGAATTGATAACGTCCTGGCCCGTACACCAACAGGTTTCCGTGATGACCGATCGGAGTAAGAAACGAAGTGACTGCCGCCATCGCCACGGTAACGACATACGGTTCAGGTGAATGGCCGAGCGCCTGCGCCAGAGCAAACGCTACGGGCGCGAATACGGCGGTCGTGGCGGCATCAGACAGGAACTGCGTTACCACCGCTACAATCGCGAAGATCGCCAGTAATACCAGGATTGGAGGCCACTGGCCAACGGCCTTTTCTAACCCTGCTGCCAGAAGCGCTGCCGTTCCGCTCTTTTGCATTGCTGCTCCAAGTGGAATCGCACCTGCAATGAACACGTAGATTCGAGCATCAATTGCCCGGTAGGCTTGACGCGAAGCGATGCAACCAAACAACACCATCGCTGCCGCGCCGGCAAGGGTTATGATGTCGAGGCTTAGGAAATTGAACGCGGCCAGAGCGATGGTCCCCAGCATGATCGCGGCTGTAAGACCGGCTTTCTTGCGCGCTCGTGATTCGCCGTGGAACGGAACGATGAGGAGAAAGGCGGGATCGTTGGCAATAGTGGCCAGCGATTGCTCATCGCCTTGAAGCACGAGAACGTCGCCCGGCTTAAGCTTGACCTGGGCCAATTGCTGCTGCACGAGGCCCTTTCGCCGCCAGAGTCCGATGACGATTGCTCCGTAACGGCGCTTGAAATCTATCTCGCCGAGAGTGCGCCCTATGAGTTCGGACCTGGGCGCGATCACGGCCTGAACCAACTGGTCGGAAATGTCCTCGAGGTTTGCCTCTGAAGCACCGTCGTCGTCTGCGTATTTTTCAACCGGGTGCAATTCGATGCCGCTGCCCTGCCGAAAACCAACAATATCTTCGGGCGTTGCGTGGACCAGCAGCACGTCCCCGTCCCTGATCTGCGGCCGGCCAAACGGCCCGCGAAGTCGCCGCCCCTCTCGCATCCATCCCACCACCGTGAAGCGATAGTGATCATCCTTCTTGATTTCATCCAGGGTCTTTCCAATGAACGTCGAGTCCGGCAGGATCTTGAGCTCGGTCAAGTAGCTGTCGAGGCGAAACCGGTCGCTCAGATCTTCCACGCCGTGACGCGACGGTAACAGGAAGCGGCCGATCAAAACCATAAACAGAATTCCGACGACCGAAATACTCAACCCAATCGGAGCGATCGAGAAGATTCCCAGTCCTGGCCGGCCGCCGCGTTGAAGCACGTCACTGGCGACGAGAAACGCAGGAGCGCCAATGATAGTTATGGATGTGCCTAACGAGGCTGCAAACGAAAGGGGTATTAGCAGCTTTGAAGCTGGGATGTCGCGTTCGCGTGACAGACTTAAGGTGACAGGCAGCATCACCGCGGTAGTCGTAACGTGGTGTGTGAAAGCTGACAACAGCGCGACCGAGGACATCAGCACAACGACTATCCTGCTGTAGCCCTTCCCCGCCAGCTTTCCAATCCTCAGGCCGATTGTTTCCGCCAGACCTGTTAGATGGAAAGCCGCGCTCATCACGAAGATGCACACGACGACGATGGCCGGCTCGCTGCCGAATCCGGATAGCGCTTCCGAGGGGCTCAATACGCGGGTGACTGCCAGCGAGAGCACGATTAGAACAGCGACAAGATCGCTCCGAATGCGCTCCGAAATAAGGAACACGAAAGCTAATGCGAGAATTATTAAGAAGCTGAGCTGTTGCGGGCTCAAATGCATTGATAGATCTCAGGGTTTCTTCAACTCAGCCTTCTGACGAGACGCATCTTTTACCAGCGCCTCGATGTTCTGTTCCTCCACCCCCGCCAGCGCTTCATTCTTCGAGCGGTGGTGCCGGGACGATCAGGTGGGTGCTCCAAACTCATCGAGAAACCTCGCCGAGAAAGTCTGAAAGATTGCGCCTGGGCTGTCGGCCGATTCGAGCAGCGCGAACAGACTATATCCGGATCGATAACCACGCAACCATCCCGTCAAACCTTGTGCGATCAAGTTGTAGGAGCGAAAACAATCGCGGGCGACGTGTTGAGCGGCGTCGGTTTCAGCGTTGTTCGAACGGCTCCATTACTAACAATGCACATACCCGAGCAGCCAAAAGACGATTATGAAAATGATGATCGTGGAAAAGATTCCGCCACCAAGCTTCCAGGAAATGAGCCCGGCCAGGCATCCGCGTGCAGGCCCTTCCATAGTAGATCGCTCCTTATCAGTTATGGTTGGAGATGAACGTTCAGAGTTCAAACTTTCGCTTGCGAAGTGAGGTTAGCAAGCTTCCACTGCTCCGTATCTTTCGGGCTGGAGCCGAGCTCTTTCAAAAGCTGCTTCACGACGTGGTGTTCCTCAAAAGCTTTGAACGGACCGCGGATCATCTCCGCGGCCGTATGCCCGCGTTTCTCTTCAGCCTATTCAGAAGACTGAACGGATATGTTGTTCGTAACGCTTCGGACGCCCTTGACCGTCCTGGCGATTGTTTCGGCTCGCGTCTTGAGTTCTTCGTTCGGTACGCGACCGCTGAGCACAGCAGTCCCTCCGTTGACCTTCACATCAATCGATTGTGATCGCAGATCCTGGTCGTCCAGAAACTTAGAGGTTATGTCTACCTCAACCTCGGTGCTCGTGGGCGCCGTTGCACTGGGCGCCTGCGAAGGAGCGGGGACAGGAACCACCACTGGCGCTGGCGCTGGCTGGGACTGGGGCATAACTATGACTGGCTGCTGCGGTGACGGCTGAGAAGGCTGCTGCGGCTGCTGCTGTTGAGCCGCTGCGGTCCTTGCTCTTTCCTGGGCCAGTTGGTCTTCACTATCCCTCTGCTGACTGTTTAGGATCAGCATTGTTATTACGACCGCGGCTGCGATGGCGGCCAGGACTAGAGCTGCGATCGCCCCGCCCGACATGCCTCGCGATTCGCTAACTACTGAATCGTATTGAGTCTCGACAACCGGTCGAGCACGTTTGATTGGTACATCTTCAACTACTGTTCGCGTTTCTCGATATTCGCTCATTGTATCCCCCTGAGTTCGTTTATTTCGCCGGCCCTCTGAGCCTGCGATTGAAACCTGCCAACCGAGACTGTGTTGGAATGCATCACCCATGCCTCTGACCATCGTATCGAAACCATCCGCTACAATGCATAAACAGTCTCGATAGACTGTCAGGGCAACATACGTGCCGCTATGTCGACAGCCCCAGCGGAAAGCTGATTGAGCACACACTGAGGGGGAGAAGATCCAAGAGGGTGAAGACGAGAGCAAAGCTGACTTTGTATAGGAGCGACCGGCGCCAGGTAGGAATATGACTAACCACAGAGACTCCGAAACCAGGCGGATATTCCGAGACTTGCAACCTTTGCAATGACCAACGCGACAAGCGTCGTAGTGCGACGAGAAACGTCCTCGACGGTACTCCTATCTGGGCTGATAGGACAAAATATCCGGTTTTGTATCGGCGTTCTCCCTTTCTGTTCTGTCCTGGCACTCCTGGCAATATGCCTCATTGGTAGCCGCTGGCTTATTGCAAGGCCCACCTCGATGATTGTCGTGCTGCGTAGTTGTACAGGTGCATTGTTGCATTGTTCTGCCTCCTTCACTCAGCAATCCCGCGAACCGTCGGGACCGGGGTTTCTTAACCTTGCTCACCGGGAGCAAGGCGCTGGTTTTCTCAACGCTACGCTCCCGTCCAGATTTACAGGAGCAGAATAGCCTTTGCCCAGGAGCGCCGCAATCTCGGCGACCACTTCTTTCGTCGATTGATCATGCGCGTCGCTTGCCGCTAGAGATGTTGTTGGCCTTCGGCACTTCTTGGTCTTGGTTAGTTGAATCAAGACAGAGCAGTCGCCCTCAACTGTCTGACCATGTCAGTACCAGTGAGTCTCCGGCATGCTGACAGTCAGTTATGATCAGGTCGGGATGCTCAGCGCCCGCCATGTAAAGTCCTTCCCGGCCATCGCTAGCAACGACTACGGCGAATCCTTCGATGTTAGGTGCAGGTAGCTTAATTCGCGTGTGTCGAGATTGGTCATCAACGACAAGAATCTTGCTCGGCATTAGGCGGCTGCCCTCTGATGGATACTCGCAAGCATCAACCCGGATAGAATACCCACGGTCCTAGCCATAGGCAAACCAATGCGTAATAATCAAAGCAAAAGAAGACAACCGACTCAAGCAATCATCGATTTTAGATAGGCGTTGGGATCGTGATCCATCGCGCCCTCCGGGAGCCATTCCCACAATGGCCCAAGATCCTTTCGCGCGAGGTCTACATAAAACTGCGGAAGCTCGGTCGTCTCGCGTTCGAAGTAGCGCCGGAACTGCCGGTCAGTGTCCAGCCGGCGACGCACTTCGCTGTGGTACTTGATTCTTCCAAAACCTTCCGAAGACACCGCGCGCACTACGTTCATCCACCGCGGGATCATGGTCTTGGTCGCCCGGTAGCGATTGAAGATCGCCCGCCACGAGTATGTATACTTGACCAGATCGATCACCCGCTCGTAGAAGTCAGGCCACGAATAGTTCTTTGGCTTCACGTTCATCGCTTGATTGTTGTTCAAGAACTGAAACGGAAATGGCAAAACACGATTGGCGCGCTGGTATTCCAAATTCAGCGGCGCAGCTTGTCCAAACGCTGACAGCAGGGAATAGCCGGGAAACGCGCCCGGCGCCAGGTCCACAAAACGCTTGGTCAGCTCAAACGGTTCTTCTCCTTCGTCCACGTCCAGGCCCAGTACAAAGTTCGTCTGGATGTAAGGCATGTATCTCAGAATCATGTTGACGTGATCGGAGACCTGCCTGACTTTGTCCATCCCTTTCATTTTCCCGGTCTTCGATTTATCGCCCAGGTCGTACCAGGACTCTATGCCCGGCAACAGTGCTTTGAATCCATTCTGTTTGAGCCGCTTCAGATGCGGCTCGGACAGAAGCGACAAGCTGCTTTCGGCGATGAAATCGATGCTGTCTGGCGGCACGGCTTCCTCGATCGCATCCATAATGTCGTTGAACCGAACACCGAAGTTTGGATCGTGCCAACCGACCAGCGGCCGCTTGAACTGCTGCAGCAGAAATCGCAGGTCTTCCTTGATCACATCGACATTGAGCGGCTGATACGGTATGACCGAGTCGATACAAAAGCTGCACGTATAAGGACAGCCCAGGCTGCCAATCATCGGGACCATCTTTATCAGCGGCGCCTTCTTGAGAGTCGGCTCGATGTACTTCCACCGCTCGCGCACTCCGGGAAGCGCCGCCGGTTGCTGCTTCGCCGCGACGCGTATTCCAGCGGGCCGGTGCTCCGAGCAGTCTTGCAGAACATCACGGACCGCCGCTTCGTCGGTGAATCCGAGTACGTAGTCGAAGTACTTCAGTGCGTCTTGCGGGTAGCAGCGGGCGTGGGGGCCGCCCAGCGCGGTGATCGCGCCCCTCGAACGGAACACATTGCTGAGCGCGTACGCGAGCTGCGCAGCCTCGGTGAACGCGCCTATGAAGACGAGGTCCACATTGTCGGGTAACTCGTCAACCAGATTCTCAAACCCTGTGTAGCACACAAGAGTGACGTCGTGACCTTGTTGCTCGCACCATACCGCTATTACCTGGGGCATGATCGCCGCGAAATTGGCATTCATCACGCGCGCGAACATTGCGCGAGTAGGTCCTTTGGAGACGAGGTCGATGACTCCGATACGAAGCTTTCTCATAATCGAAAGGGTATCCGCCGAGAAGAGAGGTGATTGTTGTTGGCCACGCGTGCCTTTGAATACTAAAGCTCAAGTACCGGTTGGCAAGCACCTATTCATTGAGTGCGCCCAATATATTGGATGTCGACTCATCTGTCAATGGGCAGGCTGTGTGTCCGGCTTCGCGGATTGTAAGGGATCAGATGCTTATTTGGCGAAGCGGGCCATCGACCACGGGCGATTGTGCTCGAGGGAGTCGAACCCAATCGGCCTAAATCCGCATCAGCTCACATTGCCGGCTTGCTGAGAGTCAGTCTGTAAGTCTAACGGGAGAGCCCGCCTCTCTATCTATTCGCGGGCTGCTCTGTCTGCTGCGGCGACGGGCCTCGGCCGGGGATCCGTTTCAAGATGTCGTTGACAATAACGAAACCCATCAACAGCATCAACATAACCAGTCCAACCTGCATCATTCGTTCTTTGATGCGCAGGCTTAGCGTTAACCCGAACAGGCCCAGAAGCGCTTCGAGCCCAAGCATGAATATCAGTCCGCCGTCGAGCACCGGTATGGGCAACAAGTTGAAGACGCCAAGGTTCAGCGAGAGTATTGCCATCAACCGGAAAACCTGTTCCGAACCGGCCTGAGCAGCCTGTCCAACTATCTGAGCAATCCCGACTGGACCAGTCAGCGTTTCGCTCGCGGAGCGTTTGCCTACAAACACCTGAGCAAGCGCCGTCTTTGTCAATTTGACTATCCGAATGTTCTCGTCGATCGAGAACTTGATCGCGGCGACCAGCGACAAGCGCTGATTCACCATCTCGCGGCCGGTTATCGTCTGGGTGAAGCCCAATCGCAACTCCCCGTCGTTCAGTCGCGGAGTCGCTTGAATATCTACCACACTCCCGTCGTCCCGCCGGACCGTGAGAGTTAGAGGCTTGTCGACGCTATTTCGAATCGCGCTGATCACGTCCATAGTCCCGTATTCACTCTGCTCGACGCGCTTCCCGTTGACCGCGATGATGTTGTCACCCGGTTTCAAACCGGCGACCTCCGCGGGCTCGCCTGGGGCTACATCCCTGACCGTGATTCGCTCGTCATTCGCTTTAAGCCCGGAGTATCCGATCTTCTCCTGATCGAAAGCGCGTGACCCCACGTGCAGCGTGATTTGCAGGGTCTCGCCGTCGCGCGCTACGACGAGAGGAAGATCCTGTTCGGGGTTAACCGCGATATGGTCTTCAAGGTCCTGCCACGTTGGGTTATTGATGCCGTCGATCCTGACGATCAAGTCGCCTGGCCGCAGGCCGGCGCGTTCGGCCGGTAAATTCGGCTCGACGGCTTTGACCAGGGCGGGCTGGTTCAGATAGGCCGGCACATCGTGGTGAATCATCGCCATCGCCGCAGGTATGGCAAGCGCTGTCAGGATGTTCATCATTGGACCGGCAACAGCAACGCACAATCGCTGCCATTTGGGTTTGGACATGAATTCATGGTCCGCGCCGGTCCGCTGCTCATCAAGGTTCTCGCCGGCCATCTTGACGTAGCCACCCAGCGGTATGAGGCTGATGCGATAGTCGGTGTCGCCCTTGCGAAATCCCCAGAGTCGCTTGCCAAATCCAACGCTGAATACGTCGACTCGAATTCCGAAAAACTTGGCGACGATGAAATGCCCGAACTCGTGTATTACAACCATCGCACCGAGCACGAGGATAAAAACTACTATCATCTGCAAAAAACTTGCCAAGACCGTCTCCTTCTTTTGGCGTGATCACGCTGCCGCCCGCGCCCGAATGATATTAAATCTGTTGTGCGATCGCCGCGCCGCAACTTCTTTCAAGTCTATCGTAGAGACCGAAGGGTGTCTACCGTGGGAGAGTTCGCGAACCGCGCACTAAACTTGAGAATAGCCAGTCGATGTAGTAGACTCTGCCTTGAACAAAACGTGGAGGAACTCTGTGAGCCCTGAATTGAATCAGCTCATTGAGCTCCAGGAACTCGATCTAGAGATACAGCGTATATCGGACCGCCTTTCGAGAATACCGGAAGAACGGGATAGGACAGAAAACGAATTCAAACAGCACGCCGCTGAGTTCCTGGACCTGAAGAGCAAGCACGAACGAACCCTCGAAGACCGCAAGCTGCTAGAAGCCGAACTGGCCACCACCCAACAAAACCACGAGAAGTTTGAGCGCGACAAAACGAAAGTGCAGAACGAGAAGGAGTATACCGCCGTCTTGCGCGAGATTGACACTGCTCGAAAACACATCAGCGCGCTGGAAACCGAAATCATCAAGCGGATGGAGGAGATTGAAACGTTTGACGCCGAGCTTGCCGTCAAAACACCCGGCGTCGAGCGATTGCGCGCCGAGGTTGATCTGAGTCTGGCCGCGTTGCAAAAGGAACAAGAGGAAGCTGACCACGTGTTGGTTGAATTCGGCGAGCGCAGAAAGAAGCTGGCGGGTCAGATGCCAAGACACCTTTTCTCCACCTACGAGCGGATGTCACGTCTGGGGCGAGGACAGGCCCTGGCTGAGGTTCGCAGCAACGGCATCTGCTCAGCATGCAGAGTAAGGGTCCGTCCCAAAATATTCAGCGACGTCCGCAAAGGCGATCAGTTGATTATTTGTGAGAACTGCGGCCGGATTCTTTACTACCGTGACCAGACTTCTCAGTCAGCGGGAGCTGCAACGCCTGACTAAGCACCTCAGCCTTCGGCGTTGTCTGCATAATTTCGGTCTGCGATACACCACGTACCGAACTTGTGGCATAGTTTCTAGCGTGATACGCAACCCGTGACCTTTAGCGAATACACAGCAGCGTCTCGATTGAATCCTCGTGAGCGGACAGGCACTCGAAAGACTGTATATCGAAGGGATCGCTGAATCCTGGCTTAAGACGGCCGACGGCCGCGATACCAGCACGCTGGTCTACCGGCCCGCGGTGCTTATCGAGTGCGCGGTCAACTACCGCAGCCTCCGAGCGGGACTCAATCACTCCGAGGAGCGCAGCTACTCTGCCTGGCTTCCGGAGTCGGATCTCGCCATAGACTGGGATTCCCCCGCCGGCGAGTTTGATGAGCGATCACAACTTGCTTCGCAACCCGATCCGGCCATAAGCTATCGCCCGGGAAACTACCTGACAACCTGGTCCGACTTCGAACAGTGCGTTGCCGACTTGACAGGAAAGCTCGTGAGAGCCGAACGCCTTAGTGTTTATTTCAATCCGGTGTTTGGACTCTACTCCGCGCCGGGCGATCGGCTCGATGATTTTCTTGGCCGCGTCGCCGACGCCGCGCTGGGCCGCATTGAGCCCGAGCTTAAGAGGCTGCGCAACCGGTTCGAGTTGCAGCTCGAGCAAGTGCGCGAAGCTCAAGCATTGAAAGGCCAGCTTGCGGAGAACCTTAACCTTGAGAGCTTTATTTCAAACAAGCTGCATTTCTTCCAAAGCGAAAACAGATTGGCTGGGATGTTCTCAACACTGGCAGGCGCCGTGTTCGGCTCTGCTGAGCCGCGATCTCAAGAGGAACCATACCGGGCCGATGAAGCGGAACTGCGCGAAGATCTCGAGCGCATCGAGCAAGAAGCCAGCGAAGCTCTACGCGCGCTATACGATGAATATCTGACGCTGGCCAATGAATACGATACCTTCGAAATCGGACTCCAGCCCGACAACATACAGGTGATTCGCGAAGTTTTGGTATGGGTGCCGGTCCATGAATAGAGCAAAGAGCAAAGAGCAAAGGGCAAAGGGCAACAAAGCAAGTGGAGCGGATTTGCTGTCTGCTTGTTGCCCTTTCCGCTTTGCTCTTTGCTCTTCGCCCTTTGCGTTTTGTGTGTGACTTATTCTTATGGCCCAGCAACCACCAGCGCGAATCGGTATCATCACCAAGCCAAACGAACCGCGCGCGGCGGAGCTTGCGGCGCGCATCGCGGAATGGGCGGCTGATCACGAAATCAACCTGTTCGTAAACGACCGCGTTAAAGATTTGCTGCCCGGCACCTTCTCCGCTTCGGCAAGAGAGATCGCCGACAACTGCGATGTGCTGATCGTGCTGGGAGGAGACGGCACGATGATCGCGACAGCACGCCTCGTAGGGGGACGCGGGACACCAGTCCTTGGCATCAACCTCGGGACGCTTGGTTACCTGACGGAGTTCGCTATCGACGAGGCGATCCCGGCGCTGGAGTTCGTGGTTCGCGGTGAGTACGAGATCGTCCAGCGAATGATGCTCGACTGGCGAGTGCTTCGCGATGGCGACCAGGTGGGCGCGGGCACGGCGCTCAATGACGTCGTCGTCAACAAATCAGCGCTGGCCCGGATCATAGACATTGACTGCTGGGTTGGCGCCCACTATGTCACCGGATACCGGTCGGATGGCCTGATCATCGCGACGCCCACCGGCTCGACCGCCTACAACCTCGCCGCCGGCGGACCGATCATCTTTCCGAGCGCTGAAGCGATTTCCATCTGTCCGATTTGTCCTCACACCCTCACGAATCGGCCTCTGGTGCTTCCCTTCAACGTCGATATCAAGCTCCAGATGAACACGCGCGAGCAGGAGGTCATGCTGACCGCCGACGGCCAGACGGGTCTGCCGTTGATGGCCGGCGATAGAGTCGAGATACGACGAAGCGCGAAGACCTTCAACACAGTGTGCGCGAAAGACCGCGATTACTTCGAGATCCTGCGAAGCAAACTGAAATGGAGCGGCAGGTAGCGTAATCTTAAACCTGCGCGCTATTGTAAAGCCTGAGTCTGAGTCCGACGCTACATCATCGAGGTCAACGATGCTCTTACCGATAGGAGACGACAATGAAGGTCGGCGGACAACACCCTATATCGTCTACATAATTATCGCCATCAACGTCGTGGTGTTCCTTCTCTTTCAAAAGGCGGTGATGTCCCCTGAGGGCGTTCGCTTCACGTACGGTTATTCGGTAGTGCCTTATGAGATAACGACCGGCGTCGACCTGAAAGGACCTATCGTATTGCCAGGCGCAGGGTCCGAGCTCGGACCTCGGCTTGGACAACGTCCGGTGGAGATACCGGAGGCGCCCGGCCCTTCCCCCATCTACTTGACTCTGCTCACGGCGATGTTCATGCACGGCGGCTGGATGCATATCATCGGCAACATGCTTTACCTGTTCATATTCGGAGACAACATCGAAGACAACTTCGGACACGGGAAGTTTCTGATCTTTTACTTGGTATGCGGATTCGCGGCGTCGTTCTCCCACATCTTCGTTGACCCGAATTCCCCGATCCCATCGCTGGGAGCGTCGGGCGCGATCGCTGGAGTGCTCGGCGCCTACCTTATCCTGTTCCCCCGCAATCGCGTTCGAACCTTACTGCCACTGGGATTCCTGTGGACGACGATCGAGCTTCCGGCCGTCGTCGTGCTTGGCTTCTGGATTGTGATTCAGATTTTCAGCCAGTATACGGCTACGTTCAGCCCAGGCTCTGGGGGAGGAGTCGCCTACATGGCGCACATCGGCGGCTTCGCCACCGGACTCTTGCTTTGCTTCCTGTTCCGCAACCGCAACAACGCTTCCTATCGGTGAAACCGGTTCGCATTGACCGGAATTGGTCTGCGCTAATATCAGTCTGGAGCCTCTCGCCTTAGTCAGAGGGGTGGAAGGAGCCGCCGATGTCCACAGAAGTCCTGGAACACTCAGGTCTGGTAATTGAAGAGACTCCGGCGGAGGCGATGAATCTTCCCGAGCTGGACACGTTCGGGTACAAGTACCAAGGCAAAGAGATAAACATATCGTTCACCTGTCCGGAATTCACGGCGATCTGCCCGTTCTCGGACTTCCCCGATTTCGCAACGATCAAGATCGACTACGTACCCGCTGAGCTTTGCGTCGAGTTGAAGTCGCTCAAGCTCTACATAAACGCGTTCAGGCCGGTGAAGATATTTCACGAACACGTCGTCAATCGGATCCTCGAAGACTTTGTGCGTGCCTGCGATCCGGTGGCCGTCGATATCGAAGGCGACTTCCACATCCGAGGCAATATCAAGACTGTCATCCGCGCTTCGTATCGGCGAGAGAAATAGTTCGGGGTTCGGGGTTCAGGGTTCAGGGTTCGGGGTCCAGGGTTCGGGGTTCAGGGTTCGGGGTCCAGGGTTCAGGGTTCGGGGTTCGGTTCAGGCTTAGGTGCCGGACGCTGATTGTTACGGCAAATAGGCAATCTAAGTAATTAACGTTCAACCGGGAACCTCAAACTCCGAACCCTGAACCCCGAACTCTGAACCCCGAACCCTGAACTCTGAACCCCGAACCCCGAGCATTCCCATGGAGATGGAGAAGACATTCTACGTGGTCACCTTCAAGCCCGCTTATCTGGAGCTTCTGCGGGAGAAGACCTCTCGCCCCGAGGCTCCGCGCGAAGAAGGTGAGGAGATCGGGACCCACCGAATGATCGTCGCAATCACTCAGGGTGGATTCGGTCAGGACGTCGTGGACGACGAACGGCAAGCGAAGGAACGATTTCTCGAGTATCTCTTTTTCTCGAGCGATGTCGATCTGGCGCGAACGGCTGAGGTCTTCGATCAGTATTTCGAGATGGAGCAGGCCGGCGAGTTTGTCGACCTCGATGAAGAGGTATGAACGTGCGCTTCGGTTGATAATCAAAGACTGCGGAATCACTCAATCGGCCGGGTAAAAGGGAAGGGCTCGGAAAGCGTGCCGTCCGGATTCTTTACCTTGAGCGTTACCGGAATGCCTTGCGGTATCTTCTTTCCTGCCTTCTTGCACCTGAGCAAGTGCGAAAAGTCCTCGTCGTTCAAAGTTCCTTGGTCTACCTCATCAAGAAAGACGATGGCGCCCATCTGGAAGCTCTCGCCAAACACCAGCAGTTTCTTTCCGTTGACCGAAGCGCTGAATATCTTGGGCAGCGTAGCTGACCCGTCGCCCGTTATTGTGAACGCGTCGCTGAGGGCCTGAACCGCGTCGCCCGACTTTTTGCCCACCAGGATTCGAATCACGGCGTGGGTAGTTGGAGTGTTCGGAACCGTCCAATCGTGACTGGTAACCTGCGGATCGGTCGTGAAGGCAACCAGGTTCGTTATCGGGAATGTCGCCCCGTCATCGGTTGAGTAACGCAGCTCGATGTTGTCGATGTTTGTTGGCCCGGTCGTGGCCCAATTGATCATGAAGTGGGAACCGGCCGGCAGCACCAGGCCACCCGGTTGTGATTGCAACGAAACGGTCACTGCGCTGGTCGGGGAATCGGAGGAGAGGTTGCTGGTGTAGATATAGTCCTCCTGATTGGTTCCGTCGCCGTTGGCTGCGTTGCCGGCAAACCAAAAGCGAACCGTGCCGATGTCAGTGGAAGGCGCAGTCCACCGAACTTGCCACGTTCGACTAGCCGCGCCGTTGGGAAAAGTTCCAATCTCGGCATGCTCGATGTATTGCCTTCCTCCGATGCCCGTCTCCAGGTTCACCAGCGTGTCGGAAGCCAGCGACGCAAGAGTCCCGGCTCTGTTCCCCTTCTGATCGATCGCCGTAAGCTGGAAGCCGAACCTCTTACGTTTGTTCTGTTGCTGTTGGACGGTCACCATCAGCGTGTATTGTTCTCCCGGGGTGTAGATCGAAGGCACTCCATCTATACGAACGCTGCCTGACCCGACATTTGGATCGTGAAAAGTATCGTGGCACGCGGTGCAGTTGCCAAGATCACCCGGCGCGTTGGTGTAACCCGCATCCGGGCCGGTGACCTTAGCGTAAGCCACGGCAGTCACAAACAAGATCACAACGACTGATTGCAGCTTTCGTGTACCGTACAGCCCAAACATAACCTGTCATCCTTCACATCCCGAGCTTGCCGCTCGCTTGTTGGCCAGATGAGTCGCAGGACCTGCGCGGCCAAACTCATCCTCCCGACGGCGCTAGCCCAGGAACCCCAAGTTGGGATAATTCGCTCCAAGTATCGACTGCGAATCCGCGCCGAGCCACTTGTCTAAAATCGTCGAATACATGGAACGGAAATCGACCTTGAACTTCATGTTGCCGGCGTTGTCGAGATCGCTGAGCGAAGGCTGCTCGCCGTAGAGCCCGCCATGCACCGGATTGCCGATGACAAACAACGGCGTCTGCGTCCCGTGATCGCATCCCTTGGAAGCATTCTCGTTGGGACGCCGGCCGAACTCGGTCCAGTTCATGATTACAACATTATCGGCGAGGTTGTGGGCCGCCAGATCGTCGTAAAAAGTCTTCACCCCGAGCGAGAAGGCCTTCAACAAGGTTGCGTGCTGACCTTTTGTCTTATCGGTAAAATTGTCCGCAGTCGTGCCGATCTCCTGCGAGTGATGATCGAAGCCGCCCAATCGCACGTAAAGCAGGTTCGCATCCGGGATAGTGATGATGAGCTGTGCAACCATCTTGAGCGCCGAAGCGAAACTTACAGCCGTGGCCGAGGGCTGGTTGTTGGTCGGATAGGTAGCCCCCGGCGTGTAGGTCCCAACGGCCGCCCTTATTTGCGCGGCGCCCTCTTCGGCATCGAACCCGGCTCTGGCGATGGCGTCGATGAAGCTGTTCGGTTGAAAGCTCCGGGTGCTGGTCGATTTAAAGGTGTTTAGCTGATTGTTCTTGTCTCCGGCAAACCGCGCATCAGTCTGAAATGTGTAGTTGACGAAGGGATCACTTCCACCGGCCGGCGCAATGTTGGGGATCACGACCTTGTCCGCATGAAGGGTCTTGGGTAGCACGTTCCCGATAGAAACAGCCGACAACCCGGGCTTACCAATCAGCTTCTGGTCGGCGTACCTTCCGAGCCACCCGCTCCCCGCGCCGGTTAGATTGGCCGTCTGCCAGATGTCCATCGAGAAGAAGTGAGATAGGTTGGGGCTCGGATAGCCCGCGCCAAGCACTATGGCTACGCGTCCCGCGTCGTAAAGCGATTTCAGTTCGCCCATCGCGGGATTCAAGCCGAACGGGTCGTTCCCGAGAATGGTGGACGCGCCGTTCTCGTCTTTGAGTTCCGTGTCTTTGAAACCGATAGTCGGACGAAGAGTCAAATAACGCGAATCGGTGTACGGCACTACCGTGTTGAGGCCATCGTTGCCACCCTCAAGCTGAATCACGACGAAAACTCTTCGATTCGGATCGGCCGCGGCTTGCTGACCCAGCGCCGCGCCGCCCATCCAAAGCCTGGGCATGATCAGACTGACGCTTACGGCTCCCGCGCTTCTCTTTATGAATTGTCTTCTGTTGATCGCCATAGCTCTCCTCCTAGTTCAACTGGAACTCCGGCAAGCACATGATCTGATGAACGAGGCCGCGAATCTTCTTATCGATCGTCGGGTCATCGTTCACGTAAGTCACCGGTTGCCCGTTGTCGCCCGTTTCCAGATACGCGCGCAGCGTCCCGAGAGCCTCGCCGACACTCAGCGGCCCAAGCCTCGAGAGGAACCTCTTCACCGTCTTCTTGCTTGACGGCTTTGTGATGGGCCTGAGCTGATCGTTGGTAATGAACACGCCCGGATTGGTGAAGTTGCGGTTGCTCATGAATGTGTTTGCGAAGTTGAATCGCTCGAGCATGCTTGCGGTGTTGACCCAGCCGAGGTTGAAGTCCCATCCGGCCACGTCTGGCGGACCAAACAGATCCTCGCCCATATTGCGCGACAACTGCGCCAGTGTGTTCGACCCTCGCGCATTGGTCCCCGGATTGTAAGTTCCGCCGAGCATCCTGACCGCGCCGACAACCAGCTCGACCGGCTGCTTGACCAGGGAGAAGAATGCCCGCTCGCTGAAGAATTCATCCGACGTCAGGATCGCGCGAACGAGTTCTTTGACCGAATGATTGTTGTTCAAATATACCTTTGAAAAGCGGTCAATCGTACTCTTGTCCGCGGCGCTGCCGGTCAACGGGTAGACAAAGAAGTTGAATAGTTTCCAGGTCAGATATCGCGCCGTCGCGGGACGCGCGCTGATAATCGTGATCACGTCCTCGCCGGAGAAGTTCGCCTGCTGACCGTAGATCGTCTTCACGCTGTTGTCGTGCTGGTTAGCCTTGAGTTGAAAAGCAAACGGCGCTCTTCTCACGTAGTCCCATCCTGTGAAAGCCTGGGCGACCGCCTTTACATCCTCCTCCGTGTAGTTCTGCTCGCCAGTGACCACGTCGTTGATTCCCATCGTGAACAGTTCCTGGAGTTCGCGCCCGAAATTCTCATTTGGCCTTCCAAGAACGTTGGTGATGTTGTCCAGCCAGATGAGCATCGCCGCGTCCTGCGAGACTTTCAGCAGCAAATTATCGAAGCGGTCCAGCGAGAATTGCCGAAGGAGCAGGTTCTGGTTCAACATGAAAAAGTCCTGCACCTTTGAACTCGAAGTGGCGAAGTGGTTATGCCAGAAGAGAGTCATCTTCTCCTCAAACTGGCGCTTCGTCGCGACCAGCCGCGTGAACCACCAACGCCGAATCTCGCCATTGGTTATGTCGCCTTGAGTCGAGAAGTCGAAGCTCGCGCTCAACAAGTTTTGGAGCGCCGTGTTGTCGATCTGGTTGAAGTTGATTAGATAATCAACGGCACCCTCGCGCCCGCGTGACGAGAGGTCATCGATCTCGTCAGGGCTGCCACCAAAGCCCGCCCTTCTAAGCAAGTGAGCGCCTTCTTCGTAGCTTAGGCTCGCCATAGGTTCTCTCCTCCTTGAGTTGACTGGCAGCCGGCCGAGGCCGCCAGCACCCACCGATCATGCACTCTTTTTATGGCAAAAAATCTAAAGCTCAGCTTCCGGAAACCGATCTTGTGAGGAAGGGGGAACTCGGCCTGCACGGTCACCTGATCTACTTTAGATAGACGGGATCAGAATCAATCCCGTGTGTTCAGACTGTTGGGGGTAGTCAAAAGTCTGAAAAGTTCCTGTTCTCTACTGTCGCGACGCCGGATCGGCGCCTAACGCTTCAGCCGGCTTTCCCACTCCGCCCGCGTTGCAAACGCCTGTGGCGAAATCGCTCGCTGTACAGCAAGTATCCCGTCGAGATGATCGATCTCGTGTTGAAGCAGCTCGGACAGGTCACCTTCCGCTTCGATTGTCCGTTTCAATCCTTGGTCGTCCTGATAGTCGACACGAATCCGAGCGGCTCGCGAGACTCGCACCATCAGCTCAGGGAAGCTGAAGCAATCATCCCATAGCTCGATCTGGCTTTCGCTCGCCCACACGATCTGCGGATTCACAAGGGGGCTCGAAAACCCCGCTGGTTGCATTCGCACAAAGATCACACGCTTGAGCACCCCAATCTGCGGCGCAGCGATTCCTCTGCCATAGCCGGTAGCCTCGCGGAACGCGCCGAGCGTATCGCTAAGGTCGCGAACCAGGCGTCCGATCTCCGTCGACTGAACATCAGCGACTTCGACAGACTTCTGCCAGAGCACCGGATTGCCTAGTTGTAGAATCTGTCTACTGGGCATGATTGTGACTTCGGATTAATCCGTTTCCCGGCCACTCCTCAGGTTCTTGTGAAAAATCCCCTCGCTTAACAGAGAGCACATTATACGTGCAAACCAGGGGGCACAACAGAGAGGTTCAGCGCCGGGCTCATCAAGCCAACATCCGCCGCGGCTCAATTAACCGAGAAAACCGACGTTGGGATACTGGGCGCCGAGCACCGCCTTTGAGTCAGCGCCAAGCCATCTGTCCAGAATAGTCGCGTACACCTCCCGGAAGTCTACGTTGAACTTCACGTTTCCGGCGGGGTCTAGTTCAGTCGCGGCCAGCGAAGGCTGGGCGCCATAGAGTCCGCTACGAACCGGATTGCCCAACACGAATATCGGCGCTGCGGTGCCGTGATCCGTCCCGAACGAAGCGTTCTCATCCGGGCGCCTTCCGAACTCCGACCATTGCATCATCAGCACGTCATCCGCCAGTCCGTGCTCCGTCAGATCGTCATGAAACAACTTGATCGCCTCCGAGAACCATTTAAGCAGAGTCGCGTGATCCCCAACACCCTTGTTGCCGCGATCGGCTTGCCTATCGCCAATCTGATCAGAGTGGCTATCAAACCCGCCCATCTGAACATATAGCAGCGATGCTTCGGGGACCGTGGTCATCAACTGAGCTACCATCTGCAATCCGGCCGCCAGCGGGTTGTTGGCCGGATACGCGATCGACGATTTGTAGTTGCTTATCGACTTCTGAACCTGCTGCGCGCCTCTGACGGATTCGAAAGCAGTGTTGTTTATCGCTCCAATAAAGCTTCCGGTTGACAGCGTTCTGCCGGCCGCGAAGTTGAACGTGTTTGTCTGGTTGTTGTAGTCACCTGGATAATTTGGATCCGCGATGAAGTTGTAAAGCGAGAAGTTTATGATGTTCGGAACGACGAATCTCTCAGCGCCGAAGCTCTTCGGTAAGTCGAGGCTTCCTATCGAGGCGGCCGTAAGACTCGGCTGGCCGATCAGCGCAAGGTCCGCGTACTTCCCAAGCCACCCCCTGCTCCCCACACCGTTGGGGTCGGCCGTGTGCCAAATATCCATAGACAAGAAGTGTGAGAGATTGGGATTGGGATAACCGACGCCAAGCACAATCGCGACACGGCCCTCATCATAGAGCGCCTTGATCTCGCCCATCGCGGGATGCAGTCCAAACTCATTTGAGATGATCGTTGATGTTCCGTTGTTGGTCTTGAGTTCCGCGTCTCTGAACGCCAGTGTCGGGCGCAGGCTGTGGTACCGCGCATCGGTGTAAGGGACAACCGTGTTGAAGCCGTCGTTGCCGCCGGCGAGTTGTATCACCACGAGCTTACGCCTTGGGGTGAAGTCGATCTGTTCGCCTCGCGCGGCGGACAGCCAGAATTTTGGGATGACGATGCCCACCGTCACCATCCCGGCGCCACGCTTGATGAACTGCCTTCTCGTGACCGGCATCGGTTCTCCCTCTAGTTGAGCTGGAACTCGGAGAGGCACATGATCAGATGGATCAACCCGCGCACCTTCTTATCGATGGTAAGATCGTCGGGCGCAAAGCCGGCCGAGTTGCCGCCGTCGTCGCTTTCAAGATAGTTTCGGAGCGCAGCCACTATCTCACTCCCGACATCGAGCGGCCCTAAAATTGACAGTAGCTTCTTTACAGTCTTCTTCGAGTTCTTCTTCGCTAAAGACCTCAATTGCTCTTGTGACAACCACAATCCCGGCGCATTCAGATCGCGCGTCCTGTTGATTGCCAGCAGATCTGCGTAGGTGAATCGGTTGAGCAGCGTCGACGTGTTGATCCACCCGAGATTGAGCTTCCACCCGGACACGTCGGGCGGGTTGAACAACTCTTGCCCCAGGAATATCGAGACCGCAGGCAGTATGTTGTTCGAGGCTGCTTCTCGCGCCGATGCCCCGGGATTGTACCTTGCGCCGAGCATGCGGATGGGGCCAACTATGATCTCGACAGGTGACTTCACCAGAGCGAACCGCGCACGCTGGCTGAAGAACTCATCCGAAGTGAATATGGCACTCACAAGCTCTTTGATCGAATGGTTGCGGTTCATGTAAACATCTGCGAACTTCTCAATCGTCGCGCGGTCAATAGCTTCGCCCAACGGATAGACAAAGAAATCGAAGAGCTTCTTGACGACGTATCGCGCAGTTGCGCGGCGCGCGCAAATCACCCCGATCACATCCGCACCGTCAAGGTTCCCAGTCCGCGCCCATTGTGTGCCACCGTAGATGGTCTTGGTGGTGTTGTCGTGCTCTGGAGGGTTCACGATGAACTGGTAGCTGAATGGGTTGGGATCATTTCGCGGGTGAAAGAACTTCCATCCGGTGAAGGCTCGCGCGATCTCTTTTACATCTTGCTCGGTGTAGTTCGGCTCGCCAGTCACCGCGTCGGTGATGCCCATCGTGAAAAGCTCCTGAAGCTCGCGAGCGAAGTTCTCGTTCGGCTTGCCGCGCACGTTGGTAATTCCGTCGAGCCACAGAAGCATCGCGGGATCCTGTGCAACTCTTAAGAGCAGGCTCTCGAACTGGTCCAGCGCGTGACTGCGGAGGGTCAGGTTTTGATTGTAGACAAAAAGATCGCCTGTCTTTGACGCTGATGTAGCGAAGTGGTTGTGCCAGAAGAGAGTCATCTTCTCTTCGAACGGGCGGCGGGTATACGTCATCCGGGTGAACCACCATCGCTGAAGCTCGCCTCGGTTGAACCTCGGAAAGTCGAACGGGTCCGAAAAATCGAAACTACTCCGCAGCATATCCTCCATTGCGCGATTGTCGATCTGCTCGTAGTTAATCAGGAGGTCGACAGCGCCTTCGCGGCCGCGTGAGGTGATGTCATCGATTTCGGCAGGGCTCCCGCCGAACCCCATTCGTCTGAGGAGATGAGCGGCCGCATCGTATGTAATACCCGCCATCGGCTTACACTCCTACGAGTCTGCGCGAAGGCCAACCATAGCTTGCTTCTGCGTTGCTGACGACAACCATTAGTCGCATAAACGCTCGCTCTATATGACAAGAGCTAAGCCGCAACACGTACAATTTGTTCGGTTGCCGGCAGGCTCACATTGTAACTGAGGCACGCGTTTCATCAACACAAATCCGGTGCGTTCCAGGCGAGGATACGATTGGATTCGACCGTTTTCCTTCAAGCCATTATGTTATGGAAATCCTCGATCGAGAGCTCCGGCATCTTGCAGGTTTTCTGTTGTATGGAAAACGCCGGGTGGTGTATTCTATGCAGTCGTAGTTCGAGTGATGCTGCAGGACCTGGAGCATCGCGAAAGGAGAACCAGCTTATGAGTGCTGTGGGTGCTTGTGCCCCCGCCGGTGACCGGACCGAGCTTAAGAACTTTCTACGCGCCCGTTGCGAGGTGAATGGAAATGGCCGTGATTGCAGGATTCGCAATCTCACTCCGCATGCGGTCTTCGTCGACAGCTTCGTTCCCGCCCTTACTGGAACAAGCGTCACGCTGCGATTTCGACTCCCCAACGGCCACCAGGTATGTACGACCGGCGTCGTGAGCGATCACAAATTTCAAGTCGGCTTCAGCGTCGACTTCATCGAGCTATCCGATCAGGACCGCGATCAGATCAACGGCCTAGTGGCTCGATAATCGCGCGATAATCGGGCGATAATCGGCCGTCGCGTCTTCAGCCTTAACACTCGCGCCAGGCGCGCTTCCAATTCAAAAGGGGTGGCACCGAGGCCACCCCTTTAGCTTCGCAATTTCCTTAAAGTCAGTAGTTCATTTCTTCGCGGCGGAAGCCTGCGTCGGGATTTGAACGTTGTTGCTCACAAGCGTCATGCCCGTGTACCTCTGAAGATCCGCAAGCGCTTTATTGTAGTCCGTAAGGGCGCGCACGGTAGTTCCTCGGGCAACTGACAGATCAGTCAGCCGTTGCAACACCACAAAGTTGGTCGAAAGTCCCGCTCGATACCTCTCCTGTTCTCCGTTGTACTGCGCCTGCGCTGCCAGTTCACCCGCTTTCGCCGCTCCGAGACGCTGTTCCGAGGCAACTACTGCCTGCAACGCGTTGCGAACGTCGATCTGAACAGTCTCTACAAGCTGCCGCTGGCGCGCATCGAGTTGCCGGGCTTCCGCGAGCGTGCGTCCGAGATTGCCCTCTGCGGCGCGATTCCGCCACGGGAAACTGAAGTGGATCCCGACCTGGTAAGCCTTGAAGTCCTGACCAAAGAGGTTGCTCAACGCCTGGAAATATCCGCCCTTGAACCGCGGGAGCACGCGTTCGCCGAGCACCGACGAGGTTGGGGCAGTGGGGTTGAAAGTCCCGAGATTGAGCGTTGTCAGAGCAACGTTCAAGTTGTCGAGAATCCCCTGGGTCAACGAATCAAATCCTCCGCCTCCTCCGCTTACTATGGTCGAAGGAGTTCCAGCCAATCCAATGCTGCCGTAGTTGCCGATGAAGTCGATCTGGGGCTTTGTCTGGTCTTTGTAGTACGCGATGTCGATGTTTTTCTGCTCTGTCTGAAGCCTCATCTGATCGAGCTCCGGGCGATTCTTCAACGCCAGCCGGGTTGCTTCATCGAGATCGAATGTGGAGTGTGTCGACAGTGGCTCATCGGTTGGCTTTATCTCTGCGTACCACATCTTGTCATTGGGGTCCTTAAGGAGCAGCCCCTTAAGAGTATTCTCGGCGGTCGTAACACCCTGCAGGGCGATGATCACATTACCTTTCGCCGATTCGAGCTGGGCCTCGGTGGAACGAAGCTCGATGGGAGCCAACGTGCCGGCATCCACCATCTTCCGATTGTTCTCGAGCTGGGTGCGCGCAAGTTCGACTGAATCCCGTGCGATCTTTTCATTGAGAATGGCGTAAACGAGGTCCCAGTACGCGCGCTGTACCGAGCTGATAACCTCTATCAC
This sequence comes from Acidobacteriota bacterium, assembly GCA_038040445.1. Taxonomy (NCBI): domain Bacteria; kingdom Pseudomonadati; phylum Acidobacteriota; class Blastocatellia; genus Candidatus Onstottus; species Candidatus Onstottus frigus. Next base: position 77,447 of record JBBPIG010000025.1, read on the forward strand.
CCGCTGTCGGAATTGACTGTCCGACAGGTCGAGCGATTTCTTGGCAATCTGAATCGAGCGGCGGTTCGCGTCGATCGCAAAGTTCCGCATCAACGGCTGCGTAAACTGAAGCGTAAGCTGTGGAGTGTACTGAGTCGTGAGCAGCGACGCCGTCGAGCTGGTGACCGTGCGGCTGTTGTTGAAGTCAGCTTCCCACAAGCCGCCCCCCCGTTGCACGAGTTGGCTGGTCGTGAAGTTATAGTTGAGTGACTTCTGCGTGAGCGAGGAAGTGTCGCCGCCGCCCCCAAATATTGATACTATCGGCTGCGTCGTGCTGCGATAGTTGATGTCCGAGGTCGAGAGTATGTCGTAGACGCCCTTAAGCGAATAGAGGTTTCGTTCCGCTATCTGCACGCCCTGGCGAAACTGCTCGATGTCGAGGTTGTTCTGCAGCGCCTGCGCGATCGCATCTTGAAGCGCCAGCGAATGTACCTCTCCAGGTTTGATGCCTACTCGCGCGGTGGTGACATCCGGAGAGAGCACGAGCGGTTGAGTGATCGAGTTTTGCGCGGGTGTACTCTGTTGCTGCGTTGCAGGCTGACTCGGCTGCTGCTGGCGCGCAACTACTCCCTCTTGAGCGAACACCGCAAGCGGCGACGCCGCAAATGAGATTGCCAGCAAGGCGATTGCTGCCGTGTGGCTCGATTGTTGAAGTTTTCTTAGTAGTGAACTCATAACCTTCCTCTCAAAGCAAAGTCCAGACACCTGCTCCCGGTTCTCTTGGTCGCCGGGCTCAGCAAATTGAATAGCGATGCCGTAGTCTGATTGGTCAAATGTTTGATACGACATCTCTGAAGTTGCCGTTTCAATAAAGTCTCTACGCTAAAGCCTTCGGCAACAATTCCTTCAAGCGTCCCGCGCCGGCCAAGAGTACGAACTCAAAGTTTACACGCCGCTCGCGGAATTACAAACGCTGCCAATAGCTTCATCGTTAACATCGCCATCAGTGTCTCTCGATTTCTCGCAGCGGAAATCTCATGAGCCAAATGCCGTGCCATGGGACTTTGAGGGCTTAAGTCGATGAATGGTTCAGGTTGAAAAAAAGAGAGGCGATCCGACAGCGGACATTGATGCCCATCTGTGGGATCGCCCTATCCCAAAATCGAATACGACCCAGGTCGCTGGCCGGCTCGCCAGAATCGAGTCAGACCGAAGCGCCTGTTTTCAGCTCAGAGCTTCGCATTACGCTCGATTGTTTACTCGAGCACGATTGCTTCGTTCTTTCCCTTGAACTCGATTCGCTTCAGTTGAAATGAACCATCGCCGGCGGCAGTGTAAGCCACCGAATTGTCAGCCGCGGGCTGAGCCAACTTGGTCACTTTGTAGGGGGCCCTCAGCACTTCCTTCTTCCCCTTGAGAAGAACCAGCTCACCATCCTTCCCCTCGACGAACTTGATGGAGTAATCGCCCTTCACCAGCGCCTGGCCGCCAAGTTTGCTGTCTCGCGTGATTGTAATTGAGCGGTTGACTTCCTGAGCGAAAGCCGGCGCTGCAACGGTCAGCCCCGTGGCCATCGCCAACCCAAGGATCAAAGAACTGATTAGTCGCTTCATTTTCTGACTCCTTCCTCGTATGACGTTAACAATGCCAAGTCAGGCGCCCTACTCCTGGCCGCCAGTTAGAACTGCGACTGCCGGCAGACCGGGCGGCCTAACGCTTCACCCCAACCCCTAGCTCGTCCGCACCCGGATCGCACCCCACCGAACCGAACCCTCGGGTTCACTCACCGGCCCACAAAGCTCTGCGCAATCGACAACTCGCCTTTACGACTCTCGCTTCATTAACGACTCTTAGTACGTTAACAGCGTTAAGCAAAGTTCCACAAACATTTCAGGCCCGCGAGCCGTCGATCAAAGTATCAATCATCAAGTCAATCAGCTCGCTCTTTTTTACCCACGGAAAGTCCGGCATCGAGATCAATAGCGAAGTGATTCCATGCCCGCCCGCCCAGATCATCTGAGTGACCGCCTCCACATTGGTCTCGTGGAACTTCTTTGCTTTAATGCACGCTTCGACTCCCGCTCGCAAGTTTCCGTAAGCCTTCATTCCCATCGACTCTTCTCGCAGATGACGCTTGTCATCGCGAGGATGCTGCGGGTGGTTAATAAACGTCAGCTTGTAATGATTGGGGTATTTCAGCCCGAAATCCACGTAGGCCCGGCACCCCCGCCGCAGCGCCTCGATCGGCTCATCGCTCTGCCTGGTGATCGCCTCCATCCGCTTTGCCAGCTTGGCGAAGGTTTCTTCGCAAATGGCGTAGAGCAGCGAAGCCTTGTCTTCAAAATAGAGGTATATGGTGGTGGGCGAGTATTCGATCTTTTCGGCGACACGTCTCATCGACACGTTCTCGTAGCCCTCTTTCACGAACAACTCGCGCGCGGCGTCAAGGATGTCCTGCCGCAACGCCTCCTTCTCTCGCTCTCTTCTTTGCTTCGTCCCCATAGCTGTCAGGATTTTAACAACGTCCCTTCACTTAACAGTGTTAAGCATACTATGAAACGGGTTTGTGTCAAGAAGTTTTCTTGCCGTGTTTCTTGCCGGAAGTTTCTCGCCGAATGTTTCTGCTCAACAGGGAGTCGCGACCAAGCTCTCCTTGCTCCGCCTTCGCGTCATTTGCTAGTGTGAAACGTAATATGGCGACTCTTCAGTTTCTCGGCGCGACTGGAACTGTGACCGGTTCAAAGTTTCTGATCGACGCCGCCGGTAGCCGGGCTTTGGTCGACTGCGGTCTTTTTCAAGGGCCCAAAGAACTGAGGCTGCGCAACTGGGAGAGTCTACCGGTCAGTCCTGCATCTATTACCTGGGTGCTGCTAACTCATGCGCACATAGACCATTCGGGATATTTGCCCCGGCTGGTGCGTGATGGCTTCACCGGGCCGGTTTATGCCACGACCGCAACGGCTGATCTGCTGAAGTTACTTTTGCCGGACTCCGCGCGGCTACAAGAAGAAGACGCCGAATACGCAAACCGCAAGGGCTTCTCTAGGCACAGTCCTGCGCTTCCGCTGTACACCGAGCAGGACGCGAACGCAGGATTAAGACTGATTCAAAGGGTTTCCTACGAACAGGATGTGCGGCTGAACAAGTTCATAGCTGCGCGCTTCGTACCCGCCGGGCACATACTCGGTTCGAGCTTCATCGAAGTTAATATTACCGAAGCGGGCCGGGCTCCAGTGAAGGTGGTTTTTTCAGGCGATCTAGGGCGCTACGACGAGCCGATACTGAATGATCCCGCGCCCGAGACTGAAGCAGATTATTTGCTGGTCGAATCTACCTATGGCGACAGACTGCACGATCACATAAATCCGAAGGATCGATTGGCCGAAATAATCAACACCACCGTCGCGCGCGGCGGGAAGATCATAATACCCGCGTTCGCCGTCGGGCGTACTCAATTGCTTGTCTACTACCTGCGCGAACTTGAAGATGAAGCTCGTATTCCCGTGCTTCCGGTAGCGGTAGATTCCCCGATGGGCGTGGAAGCCACTCGCCTGTACAGAAAACATCGTGAAGATCACGATCTCGACATGCAACGCGTGGAGAACCTTCAAAGAAATCCACTCGCCACGCGCAGCTTCAGCCTTGTGCAAGGGCGTAATGGATCGAAGGCTCTGAAAGATCAAAAGGGCTCGGCGATAATAATCTCAGCGTCTGGGATGGCAACCGGCGGGCGAGTGCTTCATCATCTGGCGCAGTGGCTGCCCGATCCCGCGAGCACCGTGGTCTTCGTGGGCTATCAGCCGGCGGGGACGCGCGGCAGACGATTGCAGGACGGCGAGAAGCTGATAAAAATTCACGGCCAGATGGTGCCGGTCCGCGCTCAGATTGAGAGCGTCAGCAGCCTGTCGGCTCACGCCGATTCGGGAGAGGTGATGAGATGGCTCGGCGGATTCAAGCGCCCCCCGCGTAAGACATTCGTCGTCCACGGCGAGGCTGGCTCGGCAAGCGCGCTTCGCGATCGGATCGTCAAGGAATTGGGCTGGGATGCGGTAATCCCAAACTACAAGGGAATCGTCGAGCTAACTTGATGTTCTCGCGATCGCGTACGCCGGTGTCAAACAGTTTGGCAACGGCACGAGCGGCTAAGGCTTCTTCTCGTCCTTCTTCTTGTCGCCTCCGGTTAGCTTATCCTTAAGCTTTCCAAATATGCCTTTCTTTTTCTCTTCCGGCTTCTTCTCGGGTTCCTTCTTATCGGCTTCCGGCTTCTTCTCAGCGGGAGGTGAGACCGCGACCTTTTCCGGTTTAGGCGCAGGTTGTGCAACCGGCGGAGGCGGCGGCTGTGCCGGCGGAGCTTCTGTCGCGACGGCAGGCACTCCCGCGGCGTTCTTCTGAGCTCGAGTATCGCGAGGGCGCCCGCTCGCGGAGCCGGCGGCTGGTTGGCTGTCTGTCGTTCCCGGCGCAGGCAACGGTGCGGTAATCGGCGTTGTTGCGGTTGGTTGTGCGCTCGGCGAAGGCGCGGCCTGAGGCGCGGGAGGTGGAGTCGGCGTCGAGGCCGCGGGTTCAACTGCGGCTGGTGCGGGTTGAGGCGTGGGGGGGTTGGCGCCGCCTCCGACTAGCGCGAACGTTAAGGCTACCAGGGCGACGAGTGCGGTCCCGACTCCCGCGTAGTGCTTCCAATTAAGCTTGCTCAAGAGAGAAGCTTGCGCGGGAGCCCCCTGCGCAACCGCCTGTGGTGGCGCGTAATGCGCCTGCGCGCCCTGCGAGTAGCCTGCCACCGCGGGACCCGGTTGCCCGAGGCGTGTCTCTTTGATTTGGCCAGTCGATGGCGGCGTGAGTCCTTGATCGCCTCCAAGCCGGGTCGCTTTTACAACCTCGCCAGATGGCGGAGTCATTCTCATTGTCTGGTTCGGTTGTGTCACCGGCGCGGCATGACCGCCAGTTCGCACCGACGGGTCATCGAGGCGTCTCGTGACCGCGCCGGTCGCGGTCCTCTGTATCAACGTCGCGCGAAACTCGCCTGCGCTCTGGTACCTCGCCTCCCGCTTCTTCGCGAGCGCTCGCATGATGCCTTGCTCGACCGCCAGCGGAATGTGAAACGCAAAGGCTCGGGGGGGAGTGGGCGCGTCCTCGATCTGACAGCGCATCAACTCATACTCGCTTGTGCTGTTGAACGGCACGCGCCCCGTAAGCATCTCGTAAAGCAGAATGCCGAGCGAATAGATATCCGAGCGAGCGTCCGTCTCTTCCCCGCGAACTTGCTCCGGCGACATGTACTCGACCGTGCCGATCAAGTTTCCGGCTTTCGTCATGCGATTCGTGCCCAGCACCCGCGCGATGCCGAAGTCCATTACCTTGATCGAGCCGGTCTCGGTCAGCATCATGTTCGCCGGCTTGATATCGCGGTGGATTATTCCCATCTTGTGCGCGTGGTCGATTCCCTCGAGCGCCATGCAAAACAATTCGACCGCGTGGTCGCACTGCATCGCGCCTTGCGCCCTTATTACGTCGTCGAGCGTTCTGCCACGCACGAATTCCATCACCATGAAAAAGTCTTCGCCCTGGCGGAAGAAGCTATGTAGCGTGGCTACGTTGGGATGATTCAGCTTCGCCAGGGTCACAGCTTCGGTGCGGAACCGTTCGACCACGTTCGGCTGTCGCGCCAACTCCGGCCGCAGCATCTTTATGGCGACCTCGCGTTCGAGCATCAGGTCGACGCCTTTGAACACCGCGCCCATTCCGCCTTCCCCGATTTTGTCGATGATCTTATAATTGCCAACAACACTGCCTATCATTTTTCAAACCTCATGGTATGAGCTTCTAACTCGCCGAACCCGGATTGCTACAAACCTACAGAGAGCCTGCCTGAATTCTCTGGCTTCTTCCAGAGTTATGAACAGCTACGGATTCTTTTTCTTACCGAAAATACCGCCAATTCTTTTTTTGATGGCTCCGCCGACCGCCTGAGCTTTCTCGCCGACCTTAGCCACTTTGCTCTTATTTGCGTTATCCCTTTCGTTGCGCGTTGCAGTCGTCGTCCCATCACCCTTTGTTCCAGCGGACGATCTGGTTTGGGCAGGAGTACGAGATTGACCCTGCGTACCTGTCTGGCTGCCGGCGCTACGCGAGCGCGTGGACTTGGTCGCGCCTCCTTGATCATCCGCCTGCACGGGGACGGATGTAGCCCCGGGCTGAACAATTGGCTGATTGGGATCCGGCACGACACTTTGCGTAGGCGCGGTTGCCGGGGCAGTTGGCGGCGGTTGACCGGCAGCAGGAGGCTGGGTCGTTGAGGACTTGTCTCCGCCACCGATCAGCGCGAGTGGCAAGCCCATGAGCGCGACGAGCACAAGCGCCGCTGCGGCGTAATGCTTCCAATTAAGCTTGCCGAGCAGCGAAGCGAGCGAGCCGCCCGCTTGCGGCTGAGCCGCGAAATACTGCGGCGATGTCTCCTGGTACCCAGTCGGCAGGCTGACCGTCGGCGAAAGGCGCGTCTCTTTGAGCTGGCCGCCCAAAGCGACAGGCACGCCCGGGTCGCTCGCCAGCCTGGTTTCTTTTATTACTTGTCCGGAAGACGGGGCGCTGACGAGCAGTTCGCTTACGCGCGTTACGTAGCTTGCCGGCGACGTATCCACTTTTGTGACCGAGCCGGTCGTCTTCTGTATCAGCATCGTGCGAAACTCGCTTGCGCTCTGATACCTGGCTTCCGGCTTCTTCGCGAGCGCGCACATGATGGCTTGCTCGACCGCCAGCGGTATGTGGGGCGCAAGAACTCTAGGCGGCGTGGGCGGGTCTTCGATCTGACAGCGCATCAACTCGTACTCGCTTGTGCTGTTGAACGGCACGCGCCCGGTAAGCATCTCGTAAAGCAGAATGCCGAGTGAATAAATATCCGAGCGAGCGTCGGTCTCTTCCCCGCGAATTTGCTCGGGCGACATGTACTCGACCGTGCCGATCAAGTGGCCGGCTTTCGTCATGCGATCCGTGCCCAGCACCCGCGCGATGCCGAAGTCCATCACCTTGATCGAGCCGGTCTCGTCCAGCATCATATTCGCCGGCTTGATATCGCGGTGGACTATTCCCATCTTGTGCGCGTGATCGATTCCCTCGAGCGCCATGCAGAACAATTCGACCGCGCGGTCGGCTTGCAGCGCGCCCTGTGCTTTTATCATGTCGCCGAGCGTCTCGCCGCGCACGAATTCCATCACCATGAAAAAATCTTCGCCCTGGCGAAAGAAGCTATGCAGCGTGGCTACGTTGGTATGATTCAGCTTCGCGAGCGTTACGGCTTCGGTGCGGAAGCGCTCGACTACGCTGGGTTGCCGCGCCAATTCCGGCCGCAGCATCTTTATGGCGACCTCGCGTTCGAGCATCAGGTCGACGCCTTTGAACACCGCGCCCATTCCGCCTTCGCCGATCTTGTCGATGATTTTATAATTCCCGACTACACTGCCTATCATCTTCCCACCCTCGTCTTGTTCGAGCTTCCACAAGGTCGCGCCCTTCGGCGGAACCAGTCTGCGTCCTACTGATAGCTATCGATTAAGCCTATGGTCAAGGTAGCCTCCGACTTTTGCCTGGTAGCGGGCGCAAAGTTGTAGGTGGTTCCCTTGCCCGCTCCCACTTTCAGATGATACGCGCCGTACTGCGCCCCAACGAAGCCGTTGATCTTCGCCTCTTTGATGTCACTACGAGTCGCTTCGAAGGTGTGATTGCCGTCATCCGCTCTGAATGTGACGTTCCTCTTCGAGACAAACAACGATCCCTGGCAAAACGTGTTGAAGAACTTATCGTGATCGTGATAGACGCGAAAAGGCGCGCCGCCGCCGCGTTCGATCGCCGCGCGCATCGAGCGCTCGGCCGCCAGGCTGTCATGATTGCCATAGAGCTGAGCAAAGCCGAGAAGCCCATAAGCCTGCGGTTTCGATGAATCAAGATTCACTGCCTGCTGCAGCAAGCGGACCGCCAAGGCTGTGTTGTTCGCCTGCATCGCGGCGAGCGCTTTGTCGGTCAGATCGTCGTAGTCCGGCCCGGCAGGAACGTTGTGGCGCGCCGGAGCGGATGGGCCGGGCGAAGTGGGAGCCGTCTCGCTCGCCTTCCCGGTTATTGCTCCGATCAATGCGTTGTCACCGCCAGCCGCCTTGATCTCACGCGCGATCTGAGGAGTGATGCTGAAGCTCACGCCGCGGGCCTCAACGAACTGTTCGACTCGTGTTGTTGGAACGCCGCTTTGCAACAGCGTGACGATCTCGTTCTTTGCCAGCGGCGGGCCCGCGGGCACATTCGCCGGCGGCCTTGGCGTCGCCGGTGGGCTGTTGCCGGGCGAGCTGGTTCTGGGCGGAGGGCTGGCCGCGCGATAGTTGGAGCGGATAGCATCGACTACCTCGGGACGCGCGCCCGCCCCGCGAAACTCTGACTCAACCCCTGATGTAAGTTGAAAATCAACTCCGCGCTGCTGAATTGCTTGGACGACTTCGGTGGTGGGCAGAGCATTCAGTTGCACGACTCTTAACAACTTGTCCTTATCGTAAGGCTGCTTGGCCTGCATCGATGCAGCACCCGTCATCATAAGCGCGAATAGCATCGAGGCTGCAACGGCGACGATCAGCCGGTCAGCCGGGAAGCAAGCCAGATTCTTAGATTGCGTCGTCATCGGTATCTCCGTAATTGCAGTTAGACCTCATCGCGTCTTCCGGACCACCTCACTGGTTAAGAAGCCTTCTGGCCTCGGCAGCCTTGCGCGCCTTCTCTTTGCGAGCAGCGGCTTCGGCGTCGGGCTCTCTTCGAGCGGTTTTCGCCGCCTTCCCCGCATTCGAATTCTCAACTGGAGTAAAAGCCGCGCCCGACAACCCACCGGTGGTTGGTTTCGGGTCAAGCTGAGGCGGTGGTTGCATGGGTATCGAAGGTTGACCCGCTCCGGGCGGAGGAGGAGGCGATGGAGTCGCCGACTGAGCAGGCTGCGTCACTGGAGCCGCAGGGGTCGGGTTAGGCTTTTTTCCAAAAGTGAGAAGAGCGACTGATACTCCAATGATAGCGACGAGCACGGTTGCGACCCCGATTCCGATGAAAAGCTTTGCGCTGGACTTCGCCGCGGGCGCAGCCATCGGAGCCGCCGGCTGATACATAGCATTTGCCACACCGCCATAGGCGAATGGCGGATTCCCTTCCCCGCCCAGCCGCGTTGCTTTCATCTGATCGGATTGGAATCCGGCTGAAGCATCGGTGCCGAGCCTGGTCTCTTTGGGCGCCGAGCCAGGACCCGCCGGCGGAGCGACCGGTGATCCGATAAGTTGCGTGGCCTGTGAACTCGAGGGCGCAACGTTGATCGAGGGGGCGGCCGCTGCGCCGCGAGCGCTCAAAAGAGCGTCACGAAAATCGGCGGCAGTTTGAAACCGGGCTTCCGGTCTCTTCGCCAGCGCCCGCATTGTCGCTTGCTCAACGGCCGGCGGAATGTGAGCCGCAAACACTCGGGGCGGCTGAGGCGCGTCGTCGATCTGCATCTTCATCAAGTCGAATTCGCTGTCGGACGAAAACGGCACCCGGCCAGTCAGCATCTCGTAGAGAAGAATCCCGAGCGAATAGATATCGGATCGAGCATCGGTCTCCTGCCCGCGGACCTGCTCCGGTGACATGTATTCAATGGTGCCGACGATGTTGCCTTGCTTGGTCATTCGGGCGGTGCCCAACACGCGAGCTATGCCGAAGTCCATCACCTTGAGCGTGCCGCCCTCGGCCATCATCATGTTCGCAGGCTTGACGTCGCGGTGAATGATTCCCATCTTGTGCGCGTGATCGATACCTTCCAGCGCCTGGCACAACAACGCGATCGCTGTATCGCAAGCCATCGCGCCCGATCTTCTTATCAAGCCGTCGAGCGTCTCGCCGCGCACGAACTCCATCACCATGAAGAAGTCATCGCCCTGGCGAACGAAGCTGTATAGCGTGGCGATGTTTGGATGGTTGAGCTTCGCCAGGGTCACGGCTTCCGAACGGAATCGCTCGACTATGTTGGGTTGCTGCGAAAGCTCGGGTCTAAGCATCTTGACCGCGACTTCGCGTTCGAGCATTACGTCGATGCCGCGAAAGACCGCGCCCATTCCGCCTTCGCCGATCTTATCGGTGATTTTGTAGCTGCCAACAAGATTGCCGATCATAATCGGGCCTCCACCTCTCGAGTCTGCGGCACGGGTTTAGTTTGCGATTCGCCCTCCGGTAAAAGGCTCACAATTCCAACACTGATATTATCGTGCCCCCCGCGTTCTTTTGCGAGCGCGATCAGGCTCTGGCAAGCAGAGCGCGGCTCCGCCGCCTCGACCTCGCGTCTGATCTCCTCGTCCTCAACCAGGTCGTATAGACCATCCGAGCATAAGAGAAAACGATCGCCTGTCCTCACCGGAAAAGGCTCCTGCCAAGTCGTAACTTCCACCTCCGGGTGACTACCCATCGCGCGAAGAATGACGTTTTTTTCGGGATGATGCCGCGCCTGCTCGGTCGTTATCAACCCAGCTTTGACCATTTCCATGACAGCCGAATGGTCCTCGGTCATCAAGTAAATCGCTCCCTCGCGCACCAGGTAGAGCCGGCTGTCGCCAACGTGAGCAGAGATCGCCGTTCCGTTTTGCAGCACGAGCGCCGTGCAGGTCGTGCCCATTCCAGCCCTGCTCTCATCCTTCTCGGCTGCCTTGTGAATCTCGCGGTTTGCTTCGCGGAAAGCTTTCTTCAATGCCGATAGCGGATCACCCGAGTCTTCGTAGTAGACGCGCGTTATGACCTCCACCGCGAGGCCGCTTGCTACTTCGCCGGCCGAATGCCCTCCCATTCCGTCTGCCACCAGGATGAGCAGCCCCTTGCTTGCTTGCAACTCCGGATCGTCAGGTTGAATGTACGTGCCGGAGTCTTCATTCAATTCGCGCACGCAGCCAACGTCGCTCAACATGCTTGCAACGACGTCGAACTTTCCGGGATGAACCAGAGCAACGGTCGCTTTGACCTTTTCGTCTTTATTCTTCGACTTCTTGTTCTTTTTGAACATAAGAATGATGGCTCCCAAGTACTGCTCGCAATCAATACAATAGAATCGCTTTTAGTTCGAATTGGTCTGCCGGTCTGAGCTTGCAGCTCACGGGAGCGAGAGATGCCTTGCCTCCAAAACATCCTCAGACGAACGCGCGATGAGATCGTCGCGACAGATCAATACTTCTTTTCCAGCATGAACGTATACATCTTCTTGTCGCTCGTAGACAGACGCACGGGTTTGTCCTGGTAGCCCTCGCGTTTAAGCACCAAATCAATGTGCTCTCCAGGGTTTGCCTGGAACTGGTAAGGCGTCGTTCCCACTCGCTCACCGTTCTTGAAAACCTCGGCCCGGCCTTCAGCCGCATCCACTGTGAACGTTTCCTGCCGCACCTGAACGGTCGGCTGTTTCGGTCCCGCCGAGGGTTGACTGTTGGATTGCTGTGGAGGCTTGTTGGGAGACGCGATTTCCGGCCCGCCGCTAAACAAGAAGTAGAGTCCAGCGACGACCACCAGTAAGACGACTACGGCAAGGCCGGCCAGCATTGGGACCATGGATTTGGGTTTTGCGGCAACCGCTCCGCCGCTCGGCTGGTTCGGGTAAGACGATCCGGACTGATAGGCAGCCGGCTGATAGCCCGGCTGATAAGCCGCTGGTGGATAGGTCGCTTGTTGATACGGTGACGGCGCCGTCGCAGCAGGCGACGTGGTCTGTCGAGTAGATTGTGATGAAACTGCCGCTGCCGCGCGGTTCACATCCTGGAGAAGCTCGCGCGCCGATTGATATCGGTCCCCGGGATTCGTCCTCAGACATCGGGAGATGATGTGTTGGACCTCGCGAGGCATACTCCCACTTATCTGGGAAGGAGGCACATAGTTTCCAGTGGTTATTTTCTGGCAGAGCTCGCCGATAGTAGTCGCCTCAAACGGCAGGTGGCTCGTGGCCATTTCATACAGCAACACGCCAAGCGCCCAGATGTCAGACCGCGAGTCTGAAGTTCCGCCCGTTAGCTGCTCAGGCGATAAATATTGAAGCGTCCCAATGAAGCTGCCTGTGACGGTTAGCGCCGGGCTTGCGCCGGACTTGGCTATGCCAAAATCAAGAAGCTTCACCTGCCCGTTGGGTGTGATCTTGACGTTGGTGGACTTGATGTCCCGATGGACGATGCCCTTGCTGTGAACATAATCTATGGCCTCGACTATCGACTGAAAGTAGCGGATTGCTTCAGCCAGCGGAAGGCAGCCCCACGATCTGATGCAATCGGTCAACGTCTGCCCTTCTATGTACTCCATTATGATGCAGGGCTGGCCGTCGTATTCCAGAAAGTCGTACAGCGTGGCGATGTTATTGTGTTGAAGCCCCGCCTGTATGCGAGCCTCATTCAGAAATCGCTCGACGAATTCAGGGCCGGCGGCGGCCTGGCTCAATATCTTGACCGCGACAACTCGTCCTATCTTCGAATGGACGCCCTGATACACTTCACCCATGCCGCCTTCGCCCAGTTTTTGTACCAGACGATACTCGCCGATGGTTGAATTTATTAGGGTCGTCCTGCCCATCTCATTTCAAGGCGGAGCGCCCAAGCTCGGGCACTCCGAATTAACAATCGCGCTCCAGTTTGTCTAACGCCGCTTACCTCGGCGCGCTTACGCTCATCAGTTCCTTGCCGTATCGAATTGGAACCGCATAAGTGACCGACGCTCCCCCGGCGCTGCCGCCGGCAAAGAAGATCCCGGTCACCCGGCCGCGATCATCAAAGACCGGCCCTCCACTATTGCCCGCGCCGGTCGAGTTTATGGTCAACTGATAGGCGTCGCCAAATCCGCTATAGATCACATCCCCCTTGGTGTTATTGGGATCCCCGCCGCGTATGACCCGACCGATGTTTCCAACGCTTATCGTTGGATCGGGAATGATCTTTAGTTGGGCTTCCCGGTTGAAAACATCCTGGGACCTGATGACTCCGTAGACCGCCGGCGATACGCCGGGATAACCCAGGACTATCGACGCGTCGCCCGGCTTGATGGTGTCGTAGTTGTCGTTGAGCTCGAGTTTGGGAACAGAGTCGGGAACATCGATCTTCAGCATCGCGACGTCATGGCGATCTGAAGTGCGGGCGAGCTTGCCAGGAATCCGTAACTCGTTTTTCGGAAATGTAACGTTGAGATAATCGTTCCTGCCGTCGAATCCACCCTGAAGCGTTTGACCTGCCTGTTTTGTTTCTGAAGGAACCCAGTCACCGGGCGCGGCCACCAGTAGGGGAGTTCCATCGGGCTTAAGCGAAATTCCTCCGCCGCTGATTACTATGCCAGGCGTCGAGGAAGCCGTGAAGCGGTAGCTGGTCCGCCAGGTCGCCCCGACGTGACGGTTCGTCAGTATGAACCCGTCCCCGGTCACCGCGAACCCCGTGCCGCTGAGTTCGCCACCGATGGGCGGGCCTGCCCGGTTGTCGAGCGACAGCAGCGGCTCGACGTTCTGGCCAACCACTACATAAGCAGCCACCTGGGAACGACCGTCACTCACGATTGAGTGAATGTTGCCTTGCTGGTCTTTCCATTGATTCGGATAATATTTGTGAAAAACTTGGCCGCCGTTTGAAGTGTAGATCAGCTTCCAGCCGGCTTCGATATAGACAACGGAACCCGTGTAGGCCTTGGCAATATCGGCCGGAGTCATCGGAGCGTTGGCCGCGGCCGCGCTTAGAGCGTTTTGGGTATCGGTTGCCTGTTGCTTATTCGAAGAGATCTGGTTGTAAAGCAAAAAGCCCGCAACCAGGACGACGACGATCATAAACGCGGCTCCGCCGATGAACAGAATCTTGCGATTGTCTGTCTTGGTCTGCGCGATCATCCGCTCGACGGTAGCTTTGCCGACCGTGCCCGAAGCCGGCATCGTCGGTCCCGGGCCCATCGGCATCGACCCCATTGGCTGCATCGGTGAAGATCCCGTACCCATCCGAGTTGGAGGCGTGGTGACCGGACTCGAGCCATAACTCGCCGTGGTTCCTTCGCCAGGCATTCGGGTCGGACGCATGTCCTGCTGCGGTCGCGGTTCGAGATCAAACTGAAACTCCGGTCCTCCCGCACCGAATTGTACCGTGTCGCCAGGCGAGATCCTGACTGTTCCCACGATTCTCTGCCTGTTGACGAACGTGCCGTTGCGGCTATTAAGATCGGTGACTATGAACTGATTTGGATCAGCCGGATCCTGTACGATTTTGGCATGTTGACGCCCTACCAAATCGTCCCGATTGGGATCGTATCTGACCGACGCTGAAGGATCGCGTCCGAATATGAGTTCTCTGAAATGGGCCAGGGGGAACTCCTCGACCTGGTTGGCCTTTGAGCCACTCAGATGTCTAAGAACGATGCGCTCCATATAGTAGTCTCCTTTTCCGAAACTGAGATTCAGGGCCGCATTTCAAGGAAGCGGACACCGTCGATTGTGAGAAAACTTGCCTCCCAACGCTGAACTAGTGATTCCGCCGGATTTGCCCGGATTAGTCATGTCCGGCGGCAGGCTTCTCGCAACACCGCTCCAACGTGCAGCCGGCATGTCTGGTCAGACCGGTCGATGTTGCGACCTTGGCATAAAGCATCTTTGCCGGCTCACTGAACATCGCGAGAACCAATTCAAAGGCTCAAGGGGACCCTGCTGTTAGAAATAATTTCTGGAAACCCTCTCAAAGGATGCTGCCAAGTTCAGGCGAATTCTATGCCTACCTAAATCTCAAAAGCAAGGGAACAAGATGATGATAAACGCGATCTTCACACAAGCGCCAGTGAATGAACGTCGACGTGAGAGATGGAGACTTCACCACGGGATGGGAAATAGAATCCATGAAAGCAACAGGCCGATTCCGAGAAAAGAGCCGAATATCTTCAACCCGTGCAGGACTCGCTGACGGGTTGTGTCGGACTTCGGGTCCACAGCCGCGAGCACGACCGCAGCCATTGCCGCATAAGTCGACATCATCAAGAAGTGCATCAGCGCTTCCTCCCTGCCGCGATATCGAACGCGTCGTGGATCACAAGGTAGTTGAGCAGTCCCGCCAAAAACATGAACGTGTTGCCGTACTCAAAAGTCGGAGACGCGGCCGCTTGCGGAATAGCCGCCATCCCCAAGCCTAGCGCATACGACGCAACATAGCATAGCCCCGATCCGATCTCGGCGAAGAACCACAGCACCGTGATCAAGTCGTAATGAAAAAGCGAAGGAGGATCTGCGACGGTCGGCCAATAGAGATGACCGTTCAAGCTCAACCCCAGAATGAACGCCCCCACTATCGTGACGAAGAAAAGTACCCCGCGTCCGCGTCTACCAAGAACCAAATGCCCGGCGCCGGGCACAAGCCACGCCGCCAGAACGGCCACGGTGCGCCGCGCGAGGGGAAAGCGTCTGGGCTCATCGAATGGGATGCTGCGGTCGGTGAAATGTGGCGGGATGTTTTCGGTCAGCGTGTCTCTCGGTTGCAATGCGCGCTCCTTACCTCGATCTAAGCAGTCAATTCTAGGTGGCGGTCCGAGAGGGTGTCAACCAATTGGTATAGCTGGGTAAGCTCTGTTCATCGAGTGCGCCAAAGTAGAAGGACTGGCCAACAATAATTGATCTGCCCTCCTTTACTCATCGTCACTCCCACTCAAATGTTATTTGAGATATGGCAGTATCCTCCGAATCGCTCTGAGCAAGATAAATCTGTTTGATTTCGATTCTAACCCAACTAGTTCTTACCTCTCCTACTTCGATCTTTTGTTCTTCCATTTGATCAGGGAACCGGAATTCCCGCGAATTGCCATCAGAGAAAGAAAAAACGGCGACAGCCAGCCGATTGTTCTTCAGCCAAATCTGTGGAGACTTAAAGTACCCTGGAGCAATGAAGATTCGGCGGAGTTTCACTTCTCGACCAAAATCAAAGCGAATCCATTCGCCGATGCCTGGGCCCTTTATCCCTTCAACCCAAGCCGTCATCATACTACCATCCAGCGCCTTTTCAGCCCCGTAGTCGATGCCCCGAAAGGGGTTCCGCGCAGATGACGCGGTTGCTGTGATTGTGACCGAAGACTCAGCGTCCTTTGATGAATCAGGACTGCCCATTCGATTCTCCGCCGCCAGAATCATTCTGATGTTCTCGCGATCCTTAGGGGTGAGATGCGCATCCTTATAGTTGCTTTTGGGTCTGTACCAGGGACGGCTGGCGAAATAGTTCTGCAGCTCCGATGTCTCGAAAATACGACCGTGGCGCGCGAAGATAGTGTTGCGAAGACGGCTGATTTCCGTGAGCGACAGTCCTGAAAGATCGCTTTCAGATAGCGCATCGCCCTTTAGAACCGTATCCTCGCCTCGCAATGCAAGAGAGGAATCAGCATCCCCTTTTCCCTTGGAATCGTTGCCAGGTGAATCTACCGTCACCTTATCCTGTCTCTGGACCGTATCGCCTCGCGCAAAGAGCAGCCACGTAACTACTCCCAGTGCAGACAAGAGAATCAGGACACCACCAATGAGTAGCGGAACCGAACGGCTACTTGCCTTACCTGGAGTCGTTACGGGAGCCGACTGGGATGAAATACCGCTTGGTATCGTCGCTGGCACTGTGGGAGCGAGCCCTGCGTTTGCTCCGCTTGATGTTGCGATTGTTGGCACTGCATCGGGAGGAACTTGCCGAATCCCAGAGAACTTTGCACTAACCGCATCGTCTATGGCATCTCTCAACTCTTTCGCCAGCGCATCAGCGGTTTGCGGCCTCGCCTCGCGCTGCTTTTCGAGCGCCCGCATCACTGCTCGTTCAATGGCTGCTGAGATGCGGGCATTAACCGCGCGCAACGATGGTGGAGTTTGATTGACATGTTGCATTAAGAGCCCGGTCAGGCTGGGCGAATTGAATGGCACACTCCCTGAAAGCATTTCGTAAAGTACAATGCCGAGGCTGTAAATGTCAGAACGGCCATCAAGCTCCTCACCCATGCATTGCTCAGGGGACATATAGCGCGGCGTCCCCAATACAGTGCCTGTCTGAGTCAGGTTATCTGCTGTGAGCGACAGATCGCGCAACTTGGCAATGCCGAAGTCGAGCACTTTGACTCGCAATCCGGTCGGCGAGGTGGTGACGATAATGTTATCGGGCTTAAGATCGCGATGAACGATGTTGCGCCGGTGGGCTTCTTCTAACGCCGCGCATACTTGAGATATGATCTCGCCTGTAGTTGAAGGTGGTAGGGGACCTCGCTGTTTGATCAAAGAGCGGAGACTGTCGCCTTCGACCAGTTCCATCACAAGATAAACCAGATTCTTACTAGAAACGCCGAAATCGTGGATGGTTACTACGTTCGGATGCTTTAGTCGAGCGGCGGCTTGGGCCTCGCGGCGGAATCGCTCGATGACCTGTGGATCAGTCAGTTGCTCTGAATGCAGTACTTTGATTGCCACCTCATCGCCGATCATCAGGCGAGTAGCGCGGTAGACCGCACCCATGCCGCCCTCTCCCAGCTTTGACTCAATGCGGTATTTGTCGTCAATCGTGACGCCGATCAAACCGCCCGCTTTCACGCCATCGGTTCTGGTTGCGCTAGAGTTCGTGACTGGTTCGTTCTGATTCACAGTCCTCCTCGCATAGCCGTCGAGATTGAAGACTCAACAGCAGTCAAATCATCCGGTAATAAATAATCGCCGCGCATATCGTACCGGCGGGTGGGCCGCACAACGTGCATGAAGGTGCCGTCGTAAGGATGGCGCCGGTCTCTCCTTTTGGAGTTCGACTGCCGAAGAGTGAACCGGATATCCCAGGAAGGCAGTTTGACCAGTCGCCTGGACTTATTCTTTTCTCACGACCAGAAAGGCCGGAGCGCTGCAGCCCAGAAGCCCGAGATGCGCTAGCCTCTGAGGTTCAAATGGTTCTTGACTCGTACGTCGAGAGACTGTTCAACCCTCGCTTGAAAGCGACGCCCGGTTCCGAATCACTGAGGAATAACCATTTCGGCAAAGCCGAACCACCGGGAGAGTAGTTACAGACGACAAGTTTGTCAATAGGCAGGTTGTACGAAACTGGATCGCTTGATTTGGCAAATTGCTTGGGCTATGATGACCGCATCGCAAAGCAACAAAGGCAGGACCAAGCGAGGAATATGAGAAGACTCGTGGGCGGCGTCTCACGAACAATCAGCGCCAGTCCTCCCGCGGGGTGATTCGTGGCCGATCTCCCGCGTAGCTCCAAGGAGGTGCACGATGGGAGAACGGATCACAAAGCGCCAGCTTCTAAAACACAAGGCCGAAAGTCTTTCGGAACCCGAGATCGCTGAAGTCCTCGACTACATAAGTATTATGGAGTCTTTGCGCGAGCAGGCTAGCAAGCCGGATCTGTTCGATGACGAACTGATGAACCTTCTGGCGGATGCGCTCGAGAATCGACGGGCGCGCGTCGTAACCGAGTGGGACCGTGTGAGACGCAGGGCAGACACCCGCGCTTCTACATTCGCATCGTCCCGGAAATTGATGTAGCTGGATCGAATGAAGCCGGTCGCACGACATACACGATTGGTAACGGGGCTGTTCGTCCTGATCTTTTTTACTCGAACCGTCGGATCGAGCCTTCCTGACATATCGGCATCACCAAATCAGAACAATCCGCGGCGTACCCGCGAGATGGATCCTGAAGACGCGCGCTGGTTCGCGCAACTCAACTCATCTGACGAAGAAGAACGCCGCGAAGCCGTGATGAGGCTGTCCCATCTGAAAACCAGCGCAGCCACTTCCGCGCTTTTGTCAGCTTTGAACGACCGCTCATCGCGCGTGAGGGCAGCGGCCGCCGCTTGTCTCGCCGAGCGCGGCGAGGCATCGACCGTTCCTCTTCTCGCTGCTTGCCTGGCGAAAGACAAGGATGCTTTTGTGAGAAAGACGGCGGCCTATGCGCTCGGCAAATTCCAGGGAACCGGCCGAACTGCTGCGCTGATCGCGGCGCTCAAGGACAAGGACGCGGAAGTGCGCGGAGCCGCGGCAGTCTCGCTCGGAGATCACGCGGACACGGCGGCAGTGACGTCCCTGACGACTGCTCTCTCGGACAGGAGCGGTTTCGTTCGCGCCAGGGCGGCCCGTGCTCTGGGCGTGAACGGAAGCGCGGCTACACCTGCTGTTCCGGCACTCATCCGGCTGCTGACGTCCGACGACGACAACGAAGTGAAGCGTCAGGCGTCCACAGCTCTGGGATCGATAGGCGATCGCTCGGCGCTACCGGCGCTCGAGCGAGCCAGGCACGACAAGGACCCTCACCTCGTTCAGGCCGCTATCGACGCAATAAGAATGCTCGAGAAGTAGCACAGACTTTAGTCTGTATCTTTCGGCTTGCTCGTCATAGCTCAGCCACACAGAAAAGATACAGACTAAAGTCTGTGCTACTTCCTTCATTGACGTATTCCGAAACTGCGGCATAGAATTCCTGCTTGCAGATCACGAAGTCGTTTTGATCGAACCCTAGGAGAACTTGAGATGTCATCAGCTTCGAAATCAACCAACCCTGCCATCGAGTTTCGCCGCGCCGAGCGGCTGAAAGACGATTTGGCAGAGTTTGTAACAAAGGGTCCGCTCAAAGATGAATACGAGCTTGAGCGCCGGCTCTTCTTCGAAGCAGCTCAACCTGATGACGAACAGGAAGCCGAAAGCGTGCTCGATTGGTTCTTGTTCGACTGGGTAGACGAGCAAGGTGACGGCGTCATTGCTCATTATCTTGACTTCGAACTGGGCCTCGACGAGGCCGACCGAGAAATCCTGTTCGATTGGTTGGATTCGATCAACAGCGTCTTCGAGGTTCGCTCTGGCGGGAAGAACTCCCTCGAACTTCGTGAAATGGACAGCGGCGATCTCTACACGGTGAAGACTCGCTTGAACCACGTGCCTTTTAAGCTCGGCCAGTTCATCATCGCGCGGCTTCTGCCGCTGGGTGACGAACTGATTTTTTCCGGCCTTCAGTTTGTTATGCCGGACCGCGAGTCAGCAGTTGCGTGGCTCGAGATGCGGCGCGCGTTTGACGCCTTCGATTCGCCGGAGGCTTTGGAAAAAGCGCAGCGCGAACAGGTCATCGCGTTCTGTGAGCTGTTCGGCTCCGACGAGTTGACCGTTCCTTCGGGAAAACTCAACTCAACTCTTGAGAGATTTCAGCGATACTTGCTAACCGAGCGGCGCGACCCGGAGACGGGGATGACTCCCGCCGAGAGGTTCCTGAAAGAGTTGGGTCAAGAGCTGAGCATTCCGGACTTGCCGCCGCTTCCCGAACCGATTGCGGGAGCGGGCGAGGTCACGATTCTTTGCGACGACTTCGATGGCATAGTCCTGCTGCCGGACTTCACCAGGTTCAAGCGCGTCTTTGAAACCGATGAGCCCGACAGACATGTGCCAGACTGGAAGGACCTGGTCTGGACCTATATCAACAACCCGGACATTCCCATAGTCGCGTTCGAGCGTGTAGCCGAGCAATCCCCACTTCGTGTCGAGAAGGTCATGCGCTCGCTTATTGGCGACAAAGATTTTTCGCTCGAGCACCTTTATGCAGTGCTGCTCCATTACAAGCAACCTGTGGACGGACTCGAAGACCTCAAAGACGATCAGCACCTGTGGGACCTCTTCAACGGAAACACGCAGACGACCAAACCCGCGCGAAAACCCCCGCGGAAACCAACACCGCGCGCCAAGTTGAAAGCTGCAGCAAAGAAACCTCGCGCAAAGGCCGCCCAGAAACAAATCGCAAAGGGCAAAGCGACCGCCCCGCGCGCCCGGTCCGCCAGCGTGGCGACAATCAAACGGAAATCCGTTGCCAAGCTCAGCGCTGCAAGCAAACAGAAACCGGCCGCCAAGCGCGCGACGCAACTCAGCAGCAAACGCACTCGTAAGAAGCGATGACGCTCGCAGAGACCTCAGCAAGCTTTCTCGCCTTCATCAGGCAGAAGGAATCCGGTTTCTCCCAGCCTCGATCAACCGTTCATGAAAAGGCGCTGTTGCTTCTCACAGGCTACTTCTCTCCGAACATTCCTTTGAGTGAAATCACTCCGGCTCGCCTGCGGGATTTCGTTGCGCGTTGGTACGTGGAGAGAGCTTCTACTTCGAAGCACCCCGATGCGGAGTCAGCCCGAGGCAACTTGCATTCGGCCGCGACGCGAGCGATAGACGGCTCTCGAGATCCCAACACCCAGGCAAATGAACCTAACGTCGTCCTGCAACCCAGCGAACTGCTGGACTCATTGGCGCGGTTTTTCAAATGGGTTGGTCGGCAAACCGGCATCGATCTAGCCGAGCGATCCTCAGCGGTCCTGCTTGAGCTGAGTCACAGCCTGCCTCGGGCATTGGAGATAACCGAAATGCTGTCGAGCTGGCTTCGAGAACGCGGAGGCGCCTTCAACTTTCCGGAATTCTTGACGTCGTTTGAAGAGGGCGGCCACAGTCAGTACGACATCGACACACCCGGAAACATCGGGGCGCTCGAAGGCTACTTTCGAATCGTCCGAGTGGAAGGATCATCGGTCGAAGCCGAGGAGATGCTCTCTGAAGAGCGAGTGTGGCCAATTGTCTTTCCGCCGGAGGTCGCGGCCGTGCTGGACGAGCAATACATCATCAACCTCGAACTTGTGCGAACCGCGGTTGGATGGCAGATCGCGGGTTGTGGTTTTGCGTACCCGCCTGGAACGGATGTATGAAACGAAGGATTAGGCACGCAGCTATCCGCCCGACAAACGTTGCACGGAAGATGAGGACCTACTTCGCGTACTTGGGCTGGCTACATAGTCCAAGTCCGTCTTGGTATTCTCTTCCGCAATGCTGACTTTCAATTCCAGACTCGATAGAAGATCGCGGTTGATCCGGGCGCCTCGGCTGAGTAACAGTTTCACGACAGGCGTCTGTCCAGCGAAGGTCGCGTTCATCAAAGGTGTTTTCTGACCACCGCCCAGGTGTTCGTTGTCAGCCCTGGCGTCCAATAAGCGCAGGACGACCTCGATGTGCCCAAACTCGGCGGCCAGGTTCAGGGCCGTATCGCCAATCTCATCCGGTGTGTTGAAATTCGCTCCCCGGTTTAGGGCTTCATCGACCGCCTCCAAATTGCCAGTCTGAGCGGCCTGCCGAAGTTGTTGATCGAGCTGGTTGGTCATCAGTTAGTTCCCCAAGCGTTCGTATTCGCGGCTGTGTTGTTTCGCGCCGCCCAACTTGTTGGTTACGTCAACGGAATATCCGAGTTGTACGCGTCCGACGAACATTTCCACTTGCCGTCAACCTTCTTCCACACTTCCAGATACTTGCCGTGGTCAGTCACCGTCCGGCCCTTGGGATCGGTATAGCTCAACGTGTAGGAGCCGCTCGTATAGCCTATTTCCCCACTCTCGGAGACTTGGACGCGCAGCGGCTCCCAGTGGACAGTGAGATTGGGAAGGCCGAGGAGGTTGGCCCACGAGGCTCTGATGGCGGCCTTGTCTCGAGCGGCAGGCTCGTTGGGGGCCAAGGTTTCACCGTCATCGGCCATGTAGCTCACAACACCGTCGATGTCCTTTCGGTTGGCGGTGTCCGACCAGGCCAGATCAAGCGCACGCAGGGCCGCCTCCTCCTGACTGCGGTTGACTGTGGCTTTTGCATTGTCAGTTCCCTTGCTAGCTGGGCCGCAGGAAACCATCGTACCGGTCACCAGAAGCAAGCCAAAGGCTACCTTTCTAATCTTCATATTCATTCGTTCTCCTTTTAGAGGTGGTGCTGGGGACTACAACGCAGGCTACGACCCGCTTCTCCGGCTTCGCCTAACGTCCGGATGAGCGGCGAGCGGCGCGATTCGGAAAATCGACGCCGCTCGCCCGCTCCAACCGTTAGGCGGCACTCGCCGAGCCAGAGTCTATGCCCGGAGCAGCACAGCCGCCTCAGACTCCGCATTCAGGAACGGGTGCAAGAGCGATGGCAAGCAAAAGTGCGCAGGCGCAGCCGTTGCCAACGCGAACGACCGGGTGCTACTTCCATTCCCAGAGTGTGGAGCGGCTGTTCCCCTCAGCATCCACCTCGTATTCGAAGATCGCGGCTACGGTGTTCAGCCGTGACCATCTCGGGGACGAGCTGTGGTAGAACACGGCGCCTCGGAAACTCACGGCGCCGGCTGTCCCGATCTTGCCTACGCCCTGGCCAACCCACGTGGCCAGATCGCCTTCGTCACTCATTGCGATGCCTTGGCCCTCCCCGAACAGGGTTCCGTCAGGCCGCACAACTGACCAGTACGTGGATGTCTCTGTCGTGTTCACACCCAGCAGCTTCCCACTGAGCTGCTGAGAGCTTTCCATTTTCGGGCCGCCGCCCGGATTCGGGAGCACTCTCCTCGAGGTTATCTTGCCTGAGTATTCGCATATCTTATCGCCCTGCATAACGTCCTCCTTTAGAACGCGCTTGCCGAAGCGCGTTGAGTTAGTGAGTTAGTGAAATAGGGATATTGGTCTAGAGCATTCCCCTGTAAGTGTCTTGTCTGCCTAACCGTCGAATTAACCCGCGCCCCGATTCAAATTTCATAAGAGGCCGCGTGATGGGTGTCGGGTTGAATGAGTTGTTAGTCAATGCCGCCCCAAGTGCCCCACGCCAGATTTCAGCCGCGGCGGCATTCTTTTGTCTTAGACCGCCTTGGGACGTTAGATTTCCTCAAGCTTGAGCCCAACTACATCAACATGCCTTCACCCGGGAAGAATGTTGTGCACCTCGCTTATCTCAGGCGTTCCAGCGTCAATACTCAGCTCTTGTAAAATCGGCATCAGTGTCTGCCCAAACTCATCGAATGACTCGGATGACTCCCAGACGTCAAAAACGCGAAGGTCATCGCTGTTTCCAAAACAGACATGGTAGAGCCTTCCTTTTGGAGCACCCGCCCCGGCCTGTTCCAGCCGCCTTATGCACTCGTCATACTTTGCAGCACTCATCGACTTAGGTGTGAACCTTACGGTTATAGCCATACAGCCTCCTTTCTTAGGCAGCAAGGATAAGAGAGCGCAGCAGCGTTGTCCAGATTATGTGTGTCAAATCCGCAAGAGTTGAGGGCAACTTTGTAGAGACAAGAAAGAGGCGTTGAGATCGGAGCACTGGGAACCAGTCTGATGCTGGCGGCCCAACGACCGCGCATTAGCTGCGCCGCGAAGCGCCAGCGGAGCAGCGTCGGCTGCATGCGATGTCGGGCGCTCACTCCAACCTGAATTCTTGATAACGCTCGGGTGCGTATCGAGTGGCCAGCAGCCCCGTTGCTTCCTCGACGCTGATAGCCTGCACCAGTACGCCTTCCTCCCCATAAGGTAAGTACGCCTGGCACTGGCCTGACGGGGCGATGAGGCTTGTCGCCGATTCCTGGAAGCGCAAAGCATAATTGACACTCGCAAAGTAGATCGTGTTCTCGATGCTGCGCAACATCATCGCCTTCTCGTAGTAAGGCCCGCCGGCCGCGCCCCATTGCGTCAGACGGACACCTTCTTGATCGCTACCGGTGTGGTGGGGATGAAAGACGATTTTGGCGCCCCGCACCGCCGCCCATCGCACCGTCTCGGGATAGCGCCAGCCCTCATGACAAATCACCACTCCAAACTTAGTCCCATTGATCTCGAAGAGTCGCCGCGTATTTCCGGGCACATAGAACTGATCTTCGGTCGGGTCCAGTTGGTTCTTGGTTTGGTATCCTTGAATCTGACCCCGGGCGTCAATGACAAAGGCTACAATCTGCCGTCCCGCTTCCATGATCCTTTCCATCCCGAGCATAGTTGCTACCTTATACGTTCGCGCCCATTGCGCCACTGCCTGGAGCGCCCGTTCCTGCTGCGTCTGATCAAAGGGCAATACTTCAAAATCCTGTCCCCGCA
>JBBPIG010000026.1:0-52656 GCA_038040445.1 Acidobacteriota bacterium
CGTCAGGAGGGCCATGTTTATAGACGCCAACGCCGAGCCAATCCGCCCTCCGTCAGGAGGGCCATGTGTCTATTCATCAGTAAAGAACTCGAAAACATATTTGGGCTCGTAAGCAATATCGAACCTCTTCAACAACGTCAGGTATTCATTCCTGAAACTCCTCTTCGCATGGTGCTTCTGCTGGTTGCGAATGTACCGAATTACCGAATCCAAGTGCGAATGCGAGTAGGAGAACGCGCCGAAACCTTCCTGCCAGTTGAACCTGCCTCTGATCCATCCTTTGCGCTTAATGAATTCGGTCGAGTCGGACTTAACATCTCTAATCAAATCAGAGAGCGCAATATTGGGCTTCAGGCCGATCAACATATGAGTGTGATCCGGCATGGAGTTTATCTCGATCAGCTTTTGCCCCTTTTTCCGAACGATGCCGGTGATGTATTTCTGAAGCTCTTCTTTGAAGTCTGGTCTTATTAAGCTTTGCCTCACGGCAACGGCAAAGACCACTTGAATGTAGATTTGTGTGAATGTGTGAGCCATCTCTTACCTCCAGGTTTTTTCAATTACCCAGGTGGCCCGAGTATAATCGAAGATGTTTGGATTCGCCTAAAACTAATCAAGTGAAGCATGACATGGCCCTCCTGACGGAGGGCGGAGACATCTCGATGCGGGATCTATGAACATGGCCCTCCTGACGGAGGGAGTCTGATTAGCCTTCAGGAGGTCTTCTACGAATTGGTAGAAGCCAATCCCGCAGCATTGCTAAGCGCAGATCAGCGTGGTAAGTTCGGCGCATGCCAACTACCTCAGAAAGTTTGGCATTTGATCGCGGCGTGCGGGCGATGCTGGAAATTGTCTTACTGGAAAAAGCTGACGCAGTGATCGGCTTTCGCGCCGACCCTGAACTGCAAGCGCGCATCGAAGAACTCGCCCGAAAATCAACGGAAGGCCAACTGACGGAAGACGAGCGGGCTGAATACGCAGGTTATGTGCGCGCGAACAAGTTCGTCGCCATTCTCAAACGACAAGCGCAGCCGCTAGCGAACTCCCAGTCATAGATGGCAAGGAATCTATTTGGCAGGCAAGACAGCCACGGGCAGGACTACGATTCGAGTGCTCAGCATTAATTCGGAGGATCAGGTAGCGTTGCGTTCTTCCTGACACAGAATCAACTCTTCATTCCTAATTCTCTCCATTCTCGTAGCACACAATCTCGTTCGTAAATCTCTACAATATTCCCGGCCGCCGTTCGTCTACAGTAATGGATGGATGAGCCGGCGAGCATCACTTCGATGAACGAGCAAGACCGTAAAATCTCGGAAATCGTTGCGGAAGAACGATCCCGGCTGCGCAATTTCATCCGCCGGCGGGTGCCCGACCCTTCGGACGTCGAAGACATCGTGCAGGAGGTCTTCTACGAACTGGTAGAAGCCAATCGCCTGCTGATGCCGATCGATCACGTGACCGGCTGGCTTTTTCGCGTCGCGCGCAATCGCATCACGGACCTTTTCCGCAAGAAGAAGCCCGAGACCTTCAGCGACGCAGCGCCCAATAAACCGGGGGACGAAGACGGCGAGGTGGTACGGATCGAAGATCTGCTGCCATCGCCCGATGCAGGGCCGGAAGCGCTCTACGTCCGCGGAGTGCTTCTTGATGAGCTGGAACTTGCGCTCGACGAGCTGCCCGATGAGCAGCGTGAAGTATTCATAGCTCACGAACTGGAGGGGCGCAGCTTCAAAGAGTTGTCGGCCGAAAGCGGTGTGAACATCAACACCCTGCTCTCGCGCAAGCGGTACGCGGTGCTGCATCTGCGCGAACGATTGCAGAGCATTTACGACGAGTTCACGAATAAGTGAGGAACACAACATGAGCAAGAGCAAGAGACTAAAGAGACTGATTTGGATAGCTCCACTGGCGATCCTGGGGATGGTAATCTTCAGTTGGATCGGCGGCCAAGTGGTGATGCTATTGTGGAACTGGCTGGCGCCGGCGTTGTTCGGATTGCGGCCAATCACCTTCTGGCAGGCTCTCGGATTGCTGGCTCTCTGCCGGATTCTGTTCGGAGGCTTTGGTCTTGGTGGCGGCTCTTCTCGCTCCAATTCTCGGCGGCGAATGGCCGAGCGCTGGGAACAGATGACGCCGGAGGAGCGCGAGAAGTTCCGCCAGGGCATGCGCTCACGTGTCGGCGGCTTTGAAGCGCCAACCAGCGGAACCTAGCAGGCTGCTGAAAAATGGTAGCGCGCCACCAAGACACTAAGACACCAAGCCGCACCAAGTGAATGAATGAACAAGTTGTGGGCTTTGTGCTCCTTAGTGTCTTCGTGTCTTAGTGGCGATGATTTGGTTTTTCAGCAGCCCGCTAGGAGCCGGCGGCGGCGGTTAGCGACGAAACATCTCGTGAAACTGAGCGTAGGAGTGAAGAGCAACAATACCCAGAATTACAATAGTCAGAAGGAGAAGAAAGTGAAGTCACGATTACTAACTACCGTTGCAGCGTTTTGTTTGTGCTTCTCAGCCGTGTCCGTTACGAGGTCCGCCAACATGGCTGCTTCGACTTCCGACTGGCCTCAGTGGCGAGGCCCGCAACGTAACGGGATATCGCACGAGAGCGGCTTCCTTAAACAATGGCCGGCGGAGGGACCGAAACTGCTCTGGCAAGTGAACGACATAGGGGACGGCTATTCAACGCCGGCGGTTGTCGGAACGCGGATCTACCTGATGAGCAACCTTGGCAAGGAAAACGAGTTTGTTCAGGCTCTCTCAATTCAGGATGGAAAACCCATCTGGACAACGCGCGTCGGCAACGTAGGCAACCCTCAAGACTTTCTTTACGCGAAGGCTCGGTCCACCCCGACCGTTGACGGAGATTTCATCTACGCGCTGAGCTCGGACGGTGACCTTGCCTGCCTCGAAACCGGGAGCGGTAAGATTCGATGGCAGAAGAGCATCAAGAAAGAGTTCGACGGCAAGCCGGGGATATGGGCCTATGCAGAGTCTCCGTTGGTTGATGGTGACGTCGTTGTCGTAACCCCCGGCGGAGCGCAGGCCACGCTAGTGGCGCTTAACAAAAAGACGGGCGCGGTCATCTGGAAATCGGCGGTCCCGGGTGGCGAACAAGCGGGTTATGCATCGGCGATTGTCGTCCAAGCGGGTGGCCGAAAACAATACGTGCAGTTTTTGAGCAAGGGTATAGTCGGAGTTGATGCGAAGACGGGCCAGTTCCTCTGGCGCTACGCGGAGGTCGTCAAGGGTATGGCGCAAATGGTGACTCCAGTTTCGCGCGACGGATATGTGTACGGCGGGGCTCATGGCGTAGGAGGAGGAGCCGTCCGTCTGAAGGCGGATCGCGGAGGAGTCGCCGCGGAGCAGGTCTACTTCGCGCGCGACCTGCCGAACAGCATCGGTGGATCGGTGCTGGTTGGTGACTATCTTTACGGCACGGCGGGCACGGGGCTGGTGGCGGTTGAGTTCACTACGGGGAAGGTGAAATGGCAGAGTGAAGGGATCGGCAGGGGTTCGGTAGCCTACGCCGATGGGCTTTTATATCTTCACGGCGAGAATGGAGAGGTCGCGTTGGTGGAGGCGACCCCGGAGGCATATCGCGAAAAGGGCCGATTCACTCCGCCGGCTCAGCCGCAGCGCAAAAAGTTGGGGCCGTATCCGGAGAAGGCGTGGGCGTATCCGGTGATTGCTAATGGGCGGCTTTACATTCGGGATAACGGGACATTGTGGGCCTACGACATCAAGGCAAGCCGCTAGGCAGGAGTAAATGAAATGACAATGAGCACCATCGACGAGTCACAACGCGAGCCCGCAATGAGCACCAATAATGCCGACGAACCGGCACCCCGGAAGCCGCTCCGCCTGTGGCCGGGCGTCGTCGCCGCGGTCCTGCTGTGCGTGCTGAGGTTTGTCCTCCCGATCGTCGTGCCCGAGGCCACTGTCTTCGGGGTGATTGGCTCGGCCCTCGGCGCGTTGGCGATTGTCGTGTGGTGGGTGTTCTTCAGCCGGGCACCCTGGTCCGAGCGCCTGGGCGCCATCATCCTGATGATCGTCGCGTTGTTCGCGACGTCGCGCCTCGTCCACGAGTCGATTGCTGGGGGCGCGATGGGGATGTTGCTCTACGTTTTGGCGGTCCCCGTCCTGAGCCTCGCCTTGGTGGCTTGGGCCCTAGCCAGCCGCCGCCTCGCCAGCGGACTTCGGCGCGCGTCGATGGTCGCCACCATCCTGCTCGTCTGCGGAATATTTACGCTCGTGCGCACCGGCGGCACCACCAGCGACGTCATCGGTTCGGATTTCCACTGGCGGTGGACGCCGACTCCCGAGGAACGGCTCCTGGCCCAAGCCGCAGACGAGCCGACGGCACCCCCGCCGGCTCCGGCAGCAGCGGAAACTCCTAAGGAACTGCCCGTGGCCAAAGCTGGCGACGAGCAGGCCACACTCCCAGCGGGTCCATCAACACCCAAGACCGAACCGGCCACTCCGGCCGCAGTTGAGACGGGAGCCGATTGGCCGGGCTTTCGCGGGCCCGGGCGCGACAGCATCATTCGCGGCGTGCGGATCGAGACGGACTGGTCGAAGTCGCCTCCGGTCGCGCTATGGCGCCGGCCGATCGGACCGGGCTGGTCATCCTTCGCGGTCCGCAGCGACCTCCTCTACACCCAGGAGCAGCGCGGTGACGACGAGATTGTCGCCTGCTACAAGGTTTCCACGGGCGAGCCGGTATGGAGACACCGCAACGCGGTCCGGTTCTGGGAGTCGAATGGCGGCGCCGGTCCGCGCGCGACGCCGACCCTCAGCAACGGTCGCGTCTACACATTCGGTGCGACCGGAGTTCTGAACGCGCTCGACGCCGGTAACGGCACCGTCGTGTGGTCGCGCAAAGTGGCGTCCGACACCGACACGAAGGTGCCGACGTGGGGCTTCGCGAGCTCGCCGTTGGTGGTCGACGACGTCGTCATCGTCGCCGCCGCCGGCACGCTGGCCGCCTACGACCTCGCCACCGGCAAGCCGCGCTGGGTCGGTCCTCATCACGGCGGGAGCTACAGCTCGCCACAGCTCGTGACGATCGACGGAGTCGCGCAGATCCTGCTGCTGAGCCCACCCGGCGCGATCAGCGTCGCGCCGGCTGACGGCGCGCTGCTTTGGGAGTACTCGTGGGAAGGCGGCGCCATCGTGCAGCCGGCCCTGACAGCGGACGGCGACGTCTTGATCAACGCGATGGCCATGACCGGAGGAATGGGCACGCGCCGCATTGTGGTCGCGCACGGACCCGGCGGATGGACAGTCGAAGAACGCTGGACGTCGAACGGGCTGAAGCCATACTTCAACGACTTCGTCGTTCACAAAGGCCATGCCTTCGGCTTCGACGGAAGCATCCTCGCGTGCATCGACCTCGAGGACGGCAAGCGCAAGTGGAAGGGCGGACGCTACGGCAACGGCCAGCTCGTCCTGTTACCCGATCAGGACTTGCTGCTGGTGCTATCCGAGGAGGGCGAGCTGGCGCTGGTCGCGGCGACCACCGACAAGTTCACGGAGCTCGCGCGGTTCCCGGCGCTCGACGGCAAGACCTGGAACCACCCGGTGCTGGTCGGCGACGTCCTGCTGGTTCGCAACGGCCAGGAGATGGCCTCGTTCCGGCTGTCCCTCGCGGGCCGCTGACGGGGGTTGCCTTCGTGGCCATCGCTGCTGCCGCCCAACAACGCGTTGCACGGCCGGAAAGATACGCGTATGGACGACTGGTTCAGCGTAATTGATGCGCGCTGCGAGCTGTCGGCGGGCGCTGTTCAAGACCTGCGCGATGTGGGTTTCGTCGTCATTCCTGGCCCGGTGGCGCCCGACCGGTTGGCGCAATTTGCCAAGGCTTACGATTCCGCCGTGCTCTGCGCGGCTTCGGATGACGTATCGATAGGTAGTTCGACAACCCGAGTCCACGACTTCGTCAATCGCGGCCCAGAATTCGATGGGCTGTACGTGTACGAACCCGTCCTGGAGGCGTGTTGTCGCATCATCGGTCAACCATTCAAGCTCAGTACAATGCATGCGAGAACTGTGCGACCGTACTCACAGGCACAAAATCTTCATGTGGACTTCAGCCGCGAAGTGGATGGCTGGCCGATGGTGGGGTTCATCATGATGGTGGATGAGTTTCGAACGGACAACGGGGCCACTCGTTTTGTGCCGGGTTCACACAAATGGCCCACAATTCCGACCGACTTTCCGAAGGATACATCTGCGGACTACGAGGGCCAAGTACTGGCGTGTGGCCCGGCGGGCTCAGTCATTGTCTACAACGGGTCCGTCTTGCACGGACACACGGCAAACAGGGTCGGCGAACCTCGGCGTTCAATACAAGGCTCCTATATCCGCCGTGATACCGAGCCGGGGGTCAACCAGGCTGCGCGCATACGTCCGGAGACTCTCGGTCGCATCGGTCACCTTGCGAAATACGTGTTGGCCGTCTAACAAACGCATGCAGTGGGGCACGGGCAGCGAATCAGGCATGGTTCCACCAGTGCAGTTGCCCACGCCCGCTAATGGGATGCTATTTACAAATAATAATCTCTAGACATATAATGTGTGAGTCAGTGTGTTATATGCTCCAGACTAACCTACGTAGGCAGCTTCACCTTCGCTTTCTACGAGGCTGACTGCCTAAGGCTAGTTAATCTTCTAACGTACCTGTTTCTCGAAAGGAGAACAACTCATGAGTAGCCAATCTAAACCAACCAAAAAAGACATTCTCGATGCTTTGAAAAAGGAAGGTATCACAGACCTGGACAAGTTGGCAGATGTTGTGGTCAGCAAAACCGGTTCAGCGGCAAGCGCTGGGAGCGGGGCTGTAGTCAACAGTACCATTTGTGGCAATTGGTTCTGTGTCACTCCGTAGAAGGATGGCGCAAGCAAGATAAGCCTGACGACTTATCAAAGTTCAAGGAGACCATATTATGGGTCTCCTTGAACTCACAAGTTGCATCTCCTTTCATGAACATCTTCGGTAAAGGCAGCGAGGATGTTCATTGACCTTATCTACATTATTACAAGTTGAGAGAGCGATTAAGTTAAGCATCCAGGAATCTGTCTCTGCCCAGGAACCTCAAGTCATCCTGGGCTAGTTAACAATCAGGCTCCTTGAAACCTTTATCCAGAAAGTCCCGCATCTGATCTTCCCGAGGGGAAACGGTTGGAAAACACCTTAAGCTCTTTCATCAGTAACTCTCTGGATTGGTTAACAGCCAATCTGAATTTTTTTACGCTGCCTTCTCAAGAGGAAGATGAGGCAGCCGAAGAGATACTTATTGACCGGCAACGCAAGGCCTTTGGTGAGTTGGTCTTGGCCTGTATGTTGATGAGCCGGTATTCTAAAATGAGAGCTAGTCCACAGTTCATAAAAGCCCTGAATCATGTTGAATCTCAAGTGCGAAAGCCTGAATACAGCTTCAATATGGTGCGGCGGCTCAACCTTTTCCCCTTTTATCTGACTATCCTCGTCGGCCTTGAAGAGTGCGGGAAGACATTTCCTGAACACCGTTTTGCCCTTCAAAGAGTCTTGGACTTCGGACACGTTGCTGCCATCGAGCGAACTTCTTGGGGACAAATTGACCTGCGATATTTTTTGGATTACGGAGGTTTCAAACATAGTATCCCGGACTACCAATTACTCTATCGTGTGTCGAGCATCTACAAGCTTGCGCCAATCCCGTACCTACGCGATCTGGATGTCTACGCACTTACGCACATTCTTTTTTACATGGCGGACTTCGGACGGCGCGACCTTCGGCCAATTCTGGCCGAGCGCTTTGATCAAACACGTGAAGAGGTGGCACTTTTGGTTGGAACTTACACCTACGAGAAGGATTGGGATTTGGTGGCCGAACTGCTCATCTGCTGTTTATGTCTGGATTACCGTCCAACCCCTTTATTCGAGTTGGCCTGGCAAGGGCTAGTGACATCGCAAGAGCCTGACGGCAAGATACCGATGAAAACCTTTGACCCCGAAAGTCGTGAACTAGCCGATCCCCGGACGGCATCCGCTTATCAATTTAAAAATGCATACCACTCAACACTGGTAGGACTTTTTGCGGCGATGATGGAGTTTGATCAGAGAGAACTTTAGATGAAACGCTTACCCGCATCGAACTTATCGAATATCGCATCTCCCAGCCTGGACTGGCTCGGGTCTGTGGCTACTCGATTGACAAAGAATGACTCGCCACAATTGCTCCAAGCATACGTCGCGGCTGTAATATGCGGTGATCTTCAACCTGAGTTGCAGAACGATGTGATAAAAAAGATCGAGAAAATCAGGGCCAAACTAAACAGCCGGCTTGAGCAAGGGCTTACTCGATGCAACGGAACAACTGTCCTCCTGTGCTGCGTGCTAGAACATAACCTTTGGGGAGGAATGCTTCCCGCATTGAAGAATTATGCTGATCGCGCTGCCACTGCTTTGGATGAACTTCCTGCATCGGTAGTCGCCGAAGAATTTTCCGCAGCTAGGATGCTCCTGGCAGCGGTAGGACTGTTCTCCGAACCCCTTCCCTCGGGATTAACATTTGCGCCGGACCTCTCCTCTCTGCTGATGGGGGATGAAAAAACAACGCGCAATCTAACATCTCGCATCGAGTCGCTCACGGGCTACGGAACCTACTCCGTAAAGGCTTCGGTCGAACTGGATGCCGTGCTTGAGTGCCTGATGATGGCGGCGCTCCGTCGCTATAAAATGGAACTTGGCAGCACACTCTTACGCTCACTGTTCTATTTGGGGAAAAGAGAAGGGCTTGCCATACGCACCGCACTACAGTTTATCCTGAACAGCCATAACGCAGATGGTAGCTTCGGATTTTTCGATGAGGAGATCAAACAACTGCGTAAGGACGGGCCTGAGCCTTATGCGTCGCTCAGAATACATCTTCCGGTCACTCTCTCTTGCTTGTGGACGTTGGCGGAGGCCAACCTGGAGGGTTACCGACTGTTTAGAGATTTGGGGAAGCAACAGTTGCTGAGAGCAAGCTGTTAGACGGGTGAGGTCTTAAATGCCCGGTGCGTCCATACGTTATGTCATGTTTCTCCCATGCTTTCGTGAGGCGGCGGTGTGGTCGGGTATTGAATGGCATTAGTTCAAGCGTGTGAAAATCGGTCTGAAAACTTCAGGAGTAGAATATGAGCGCGCAAGAGATCGCTGGGGTCAAAGAGACACTGACAACAGCGCAGATTCACTTCTTCAAAGATAACGGTTACCTGATTCTTGATAATCTTATTGAGCCTCCAATCGTTGAGGAATGGCAACAGGCAATCTGTAAATGTTTCGAAGTAAGCTCCAAAGATGACGACTCTTTGAATATTGGCAGAAAGAAAGGGCAGGATTTCAAATTCACTTCAGAGTCCTCGCTCGGTAACCACCTTCGCCTGTCCGGAGTGCTCAAGCAGTTAGTAGGTGGTACTTTCGAATTTGCATCGGAAGACCTTATTATCATCCGGCCAACGTCGGAGCAAGAGTGGTCTATGCCCCGGAGGGGCCATATTGATCGCTTCTTACCGTCTTACAGGTCTCGTTTCATGCTTGGCCTCACGACATATGCCTACGCAGTGTTACCTAAAGGGGGCGGCACGATTATCTGGCCGAAAAGTCATCTCAGTAATTGGGAATATTTTCAAGCCTTTCCTGATCATCATTACGGCAACGGCCCTGAAGCGGGTACTGGCCCCGTCCACGAACGGTTATCGCAGCGTGCTGTGTGTGAGCCTATTGAGTTTACTGCCAAACCGGGAACGGTTTTACTCTGGCATAGTTTCATGCTGCATACTGCTTCCCTTAACATTAACAAAACACCTCGAATGGCCATCTTTTGCCGCTGGGGGCAACCGCTCCAACCCGAACAGCCACGTGAGACCTTCGGCGACATCTGGGAAAACTGGGCAATATAAAGACTCACTCTAAGGCTATGAAGCTGTTTGAAAAATAGCATTCGTAGTGTTTGCCGTACTGGAACTCTTTTCACGCAAGTCGGCACATATCGTCAAGTGCCACATCGAGGCGGCGCGTAAGCGCCGCTGGCGAGTTACCCACGCTCGGCAACCGGCTGACGACCTCTCCTCGGCGGACGAGCAGTGTTGGGTAAGAGGAGACGCCAAGTTCACGGGCGAACGAAAAATCCTGTTGCGCCGCCGCGACCCCCTCCGGGCCAGTGAAGAAGGAGACTACGCGCTCGGAGTCTAGGCCGTAGTCGCGAGCGATCATCGCTAAGGTCGCGGCGTCGGACAGGTTGAGCCCGTCGCGGTAGAAGGCCCGTTGCATTGCACTGATGAACTCTATCGAGAGATCCGGCGCTTGGTCACGGAGTGCGGCGAGCCCCGCCGCCGCCGCCGCCGAATCCTGCACGAAACTGCCTTCGCGCAAAAGAGCCTTATACGGATCGCCGAACGTGACGCCCATACGTCGAACGATTCGCGCGTTAACTTCCTCGATGTGACCATATGACCTGATAGGCAACCGGAGTTCGCCAACGAACAGACCGCCGCTGACCACACGAAACGGCACGCGATGGCGGTTAGCCTCGTAGAAGGTGTGAAGCGTAGGGCCGAAGCCGTAGCACCAACCGCAGTAGGCATCGGTGACATACAGCACTTCCGCCTCGGGAATAACTAATTCAGCCACCTGCCTCCTCCTTCTCAATACCGGAACATCTGCCGTTAAATGGATTCGGATTCACAAAGGAGCATTATTGACTCCAGAAACTACATGGGGCGATTTACAAAAATTCAGGCGCGCGACCGGCGTCGGGCACCTGAACTTCAACGAGCCTGATGTGCAGAACTACACACGTAGCCCTCCGCTAGCCCCCAGCGTCTGGTTTGAATACGAGAGTGTCGCGCAAGGCGATGATTACACGGTTTTTCTCACCAAACAGATAATATGTTCGAGTCGACAAGTCCGTCTTTAAGTGATTCTGGTTCTCCGGCCTCCGTCTAACTGAGTGTGACTGGAGTACCAGACTTCTACTTGATAGTTGAGGTGGAAGGAGCGGACTTAATCGCGCAACTTTTCAAGCGCCTGCTCCAAGGATGCCCTCACGTGTATTGACTCCTCCGCTTCCATTCTTTTCTTGAGCGCTTCGATTGAAGCCGGACCACCAAAGTTGCTTAAGGCCTTCGCCGCGGCGGCGCGCACTGAGGCGTCGCTGTCATCAAGTGTCTTGATTAACGAGGACAGCAATCCGCTGATCGCGCTGGCCTGACGCGCACATCCGTGAGAGGTCTTCAGCCGCGCGTTGACGCGCAAAAGGCGAGATGTCACCGAGCGATTCAATCAGGCCCAGCAATCGCGCGTCTTTTGAAACACAAGGGCGTTCTTCAAACTCGATTGGTGATTCGTAGCCGCGGCGCTTGAGGTAAAGCCTTTCGTTGAGGTTCAGCCCTGTTGCCACTGAGCCCGTAGATGAGGGCCACGACGATGACAATGACCAGGATGGTGAAAAACGTCACGAATTGTCGATTGCCGATTGCCGATTGCGAATCGACAAGCCCTCATAGAGTCGGAAATCGGAAATCCGAAATCGCTCACCCGTTCTTCCCGCGCTTCTTTTTTTCGTCCTTGTCGGTACTGCGATCATCGCGTTTGACTCCCGGTGGCGGACGGAAACTATCGCGATCCAGGTCCGGCCGCGGTTTCTCAACGCGCGGGGGTCTGGTGGAAGCGTCGCCTTCCGGCTCGACCATTCTTGGGGCGGACCGGTCTTTGGGCTCTTTGGTCTCTTTCGGCGTCTCCTCGTCCTGGGCAACGCTCTTTGCCTTATCGCTCAGTTCGTCGGTTGACCGGGCCGCAGCTTCTCCGGCTTGCGCCTCGCGAATCGCGCGTTCAGCCTCGGACCTGCGGGCGATCACTTCTTTATCCGGAGGAACGTTCTTGGGAAATTGATCGTTGGGTTTGTCCTTCAGGAACTTCTCCATGAAGTGAATCCACATCGGCAGCGCTGCGACCGAACCCGCTTCCTTGTTGCCCAGCGTCTTCTTCAACCCTGGATAACCGATCCAGACGCCGGCAGTGTAAGTCGGTGTGTACCCGATGAACCACGCGTCGGTGAAATCGTTTACCGTTCCGGTCTTGCCGCAGATCATCCGCTTGGCGAGTTCTTTGTTGGCCATCATCGACCCGGCCGTGCCGCCGGTGACCACTCCGCGCATCATCACTTGCATCTGGGAGGCGACCCAGGGTGAGATTGCTTTGGACGATTCAGAGTTCCACTCTTGCTTCATGTCGCCGTCTGAGTCGGTGACCCGCTTGATCAGATGCGGTTTGACGCGCACACCTTGATTCGAGAAAACCGAGTAAGCGCTGACCATATCGAGCAGCGGTTCCTCGGTCGCGCCAAGCGCCGACGGCAACACTCGTTTCATGGGGTTGGGCAAGCCAAAGCGTTTAACAATATTCGCGCCCTTGTCTACTCCGACTATCGACAGCAAACGCACCGCGACCACGTTGATCGATTGCTGGAGCGCGCTCCTGAGCGGCATCATCCCTCCGCCGCTCGACCCGTCGTAGTTTGCAGGAGACCAGCCAGTCACCGGATCGACAAACGGCTCCGCGCTCACAACCGTGTCGGGCGTAAAGCCATTCTCGACAGCCGCGGCGTAGATAAACGGCTTGAACGTCGAGCCGGTTTGCCGTTCGGCTTGAGTCGCGTTGTTGAACTTGCGAGTGGCAAAATCATAGCCGCCCACCATCGCCTTGACGTCGCCGGTCTTCGATTCCAGGCATATCAGCGATCCATCGACCGACGGCAGTTGATCAAGGGTGACCTCCAGCACTTTTTTGTCGTTGTCGGCCTTGTTGACCTTGAACACGGCGAGGTCGCCTTTTCGAAGCAGCTTCGACGGAGGCCCGCCCGCCCACTTCGTTGCCGCGTCGGTGAGCGAAGCCCTGTAGTCACCGAACCGGACCTCAGCGCTCGACGTGCCGACGCTCATCACCAGCCCGTAGATGTATTCGCCCGCCACATAGTCGCCCATCCAGTCCGGGTGTGAGTAGTGCGAAATATCACCGGGCGGCTTTTGATCGAGGATGTTGGTCAGCTTACCGCGCCAACGCTTGCCGTGCCGGTCTTCGTACGCGTGCAGCCCGCGGCGGACCGCTCGCACTGCCTCGCGCTGGGCCGCCCCGTCAATCGTGGTATAGATGTTCATCCCGCCGGTCTGGGTCTGCCACGTTCCAAAGGTTTCTTCGGACTCCTGGCGCACCGACTCGACGAAGTAGCCGAAGATCGAGTTGTTTGCGTTTTGAGGAGGGCTGATGTTCAGGTTGATTCGAGTCTGGCGGGCGCGATTGTATTCGTCGTTGGTGATGTAGCCTTCTTCGTGCATCCGATAGAGCACGACGTTGCGCCGATCGAGCGCCGCCTTCTCATCGCGCGTCGGCGAGTAGAGGCTCGGCGCCTTGGGAAGCCCGGCCAGCAAAGCGCTCTCTTCGAGCGTCAGGTCCTTGAGCGATTTGGAGAAGTAGTACTGGGAAGCCGCCTCGAAGCCGTAGGCGCCGCCGCCCAGGAAGATGTAGTTGCAATACATCTCCATTATTTGTTCCTTCGTGTAGTAGCGCTCGATTTGCAACGCGAACAGTATCTCTCTGATCTTTCTTGTGTAGGTCTTCTCGGGAGTCAGGTACAGCGAGCGGGCAAGCTGTTGTGTGAGCGTCGAAGCGCCCTCGGCCTTGCGGCTCTTTATCAGATTTTTGAAGGCAGCGGTCACGATACGAATGGGGTCGACTCCAATGTGCTGGAAGAACCGGTCGTCCTCAATCGCAAAGACCGCGTTCTTCATCGTTTCCGGTATTTGATCGAAAGTGACCGGAATCCTGCGCTCGAGCGAGAATTCTCCAACGACCGTCTTGCCATCACCGGCGATAACGCGAGTGACCAGGTTAGGACGGTAGTTCGCGAGCCCCGCGACTTCTTGCGCCTGCTCGGTCATGCTCGCCTGATAGGCCACCGTGGCGCCAAACATCATCCCCGCGATGACCGAAAGCGCAACCAACGAAAGGAAGGTGTATTCGCGGAAAAACTCCTGAAGCCAGTTAGGCGAAAGCGCCAGTCCACGGCCTTGTAATCTGAGCTTATTGACAGAAAACATTGTGATCCTCACTGACAGCAAGGTTGACGATGGAAGCCTCTGACTCTCGACATCAAGGGTACAGCAGCCCCGCTCGCGTTGTAAAGCAGCGCCGTTTTTGATGCAGACCTTCGCAATTCGGGTTGTCGCGGTTCCTTGTCAAGCTCGCATTCTCTTGAGGAAGCATCGGCGGAAGCTGAGAATTCGAATGGAAATATATGACACAGGATGTCTCGACTACCCTGTACACTCTGCGCCAGTCGAAAGGCTCAGGCGCAGAAAGGAGGGTTGCATGCAGTATGGATTCACTATCGAAGGGGGCGACATCCAAGCCATCAGCGAGCTTACCCAGGAGGCAGAGGCTGCCGGGTGGGACGGCGTCTTTATAGCCGATGCCGTTGACATCGGACCGTGGCCCTGGTTCGACCCGTGGATCGTTCTCGCTGCGATGGCGATGCGTACGGAGCGCATTCGTATCGGGACGATGATAACCCCGGTGCCGAGGCGGCGTCCCTGGAGGATGGCCCGTGAAACGGTCACCCTGGATCACCTTTCGGGTGGCCGCCTGATTCTGGGAGTCGGGCTGGGAGCCGCCGAACATGACGGAGGGTTCCACAAGGTAGGCGAAGCGATGGATATTAAGACCCGCGCGCAACGGTTGGACGAGGGCCTCGCGATAATGACCGGGCTCTGGAGCGGCAAGCCGTTCAGTTTCACCGGCGAGCACTACAGCGTGCAGGAAATGACCATGCTCCCGGCGCCGGTGCAGTCGCCCAGGATTCCTGTCTGGGTTCCTGGCGTTTGGCTCAAGCCGAAATCCATGGAACGCACGCTCAGATGGGACGGGATTATTCCGCAGAAGTACAAATCCATGGAGCGAATGACACCTGCCGAGATTAAGAAACTAAAGCAATTCGTTGACGAGCATCGCCCGCAGACCACTCGATTCGATATCGTAGTCGGAGGTCAAACGCCCGGCGGCAATCGTAAGGAGGCAATCAAGAAAGTTGGCGCGTTCGCCAAAGCCGGCGCGACGTGGTGGCTTGAAAGCTTGATGACTTCTTCGTGGGATTCGCTGCGCAAGCGAGTCAAGCAAGGCCCGCCGAGACTGGAATAATAACGCCGTAGTCTGCGCCGATCGCCCTAAACTACTCGCCGCGAGTCGTCAGCCCTAACGCTTTCTGCTACTGACATTTTGCCGGAACTGCCGCTCCAGCACTTCCCGTAGGACAGCGGGGCACTTCTGAACCTCGCGGATGTCGACGAAGACGACGCGCGCGATCGACTCCAGACCGCGCAGCAGATGGCCGTAGCTCTCCGGCAGAGGAAGCGGGGCCACCGCTACGATCGGCTTGCCCAAGGCGCAGGCCCAGCCCAGCTCCACGTGCGTGCCATCGGTGCGCAAAACACCATCGCGTCCGGCAGGGAGAACCGCCACGAAGCTCTCGCACCGTTTCATCCAGTCGAAGTCGCGCATAGCGATCTCGTGGGAACTGAATTTCTCGCGGTCGAGGCCAAACGCTTCAGCGCGATGCGCGGAGAAGACTTCATAGCCGCCTCCCTCGAGTACCGAAAGGATCGACGTGATTAGTGCCCTCAACGGAGCGTCATACGTGTCTTGCGAGATGGCGTAGTGAATGGGCCCTCCTACGAAGACATTGCGGGGTTTCGAGGGTTGTGGCTTCCGCCCCATGTAATCTCCTATCTCCCAAAAGATCGTCCGCTCGTTGGGTTTATGGTCTCATTTCCTCGCGAGCCCATGAGGGTTGCGCACCAGCCGCTCAAGCTCGCTGGAGACGTGTTCGAACAGAGTCCGCCCGATCTCGGCCGAGGAGCCAGCGGTCTGTGCAAGAACCCCGCGGTCAGAGATCTGTTCCGGGTCGATTGGGTGCAAGTAGACGCCCGCGAGGGGAGGCCGCGAGTGCTGAGGTCGCTCTGCGCGCACGACCTCCGGTCGGAGATAGAGCATCAGCGAGGTCTCGCACAGACCGGCATGCTCCGCGTGCCAGCCAGGAAAGGCCCCACTGAAGAGCTTCGCTACAAAGTCTTGAGTGACGACACTCCACCAGCTCAACGAAATGACCTCTACTCCGTCGAGCCGACCTGACTCGCGGCACACCTCCATCGACTCAAAGAGGAACGGCTCATTCTCGTAGTGCCCGTTGACGACGACGAGAGATCGGGCACCACAGCGAACGTAGGCTGTAAGAACGTCGGTGAAGTACTCGATCAGCGTCGTCCCGCGCACGGCGATAGTGCCCGGGAACGACGGGCCGCCGCCGCTTTGGGGAAGCGAACGCGCTCCATAGGTAATTGTTGGGGCTAGGTAGCCGCCGAGCCGCTCCGCAATCTCGCTTGCCAGCGCGTTGGCTATGTCAATGTCCACGGTCAGCGGCAGGTGTGGCCCGTGCTGCTCGATTGCTCCGACTGGAAGAATCAATCGCTCCTCCCGCAATCCTTCCTCCACCTCGGAGGACACCAAGTCCCCATATCTGCGTAATTGCTGTCCAGTATGGTTCATGCAGAGGCTCCTGGGAGGGCGGCACCGATCAGTTGTTGGGTCGTGACCCCCTCCTTCTTACACCATGCCGAAAGGTCACCGGTTATCTCGGACAGCAGCTCTATCCCCGATGTCATCAGCATCGTATAGAGTTGCACCGCGTTGGCCCCGACCTCAAGGTATTCCAGCACATCGGACGCGCTGCCCACCCCACCAATCCCGAAGATCGGGCATGTAATCCCGGCTTGGCGGAGTTCATAAATGGAGTGAAGGACGATCGGCTTGATCGCCGGCCCAGAGTAGGCGACGGGCCCGCCGAAGGCTAGGCGTCGATGCTCGAAGTCGACGAGAACCGAAGGCAGCGCATCGCTCAAGCTGATTGCGTGCGATCCCTCGCCAATGCTCGCCTTGACGTTCTCGAGTAGACCCGAAACGGCAGCCAACTTGACCGAAAATGGGACGTCAACCGCTTTACGCACGGCGGCAGCATAGCGGCCGACAAGCCTCCAATCTGCCACCTGCTGGCTCGCACCGTTCGGGCAGGAGACGCCGATTTCCAGGGCGCGTGATCCTGCCTCCACGATGCGTAGTGCCAGATTGCCAAGTTGCTCAGGCGAGTGGGCATAGATGCTTGTGATAACCGGGGCGTCCTGTTCGGCGAGCACGGCCAGGGTGCGCAGCCATTGCTCAAGTTTTACCCGTGAGTAGGTCGTTGAGTTGAACACGCCAGCCGGACCCTTCTTGACGCGTTCAATAATATTCTCTTTATCACCGACGTAGATGGTCTTGGTCACCACTCCACCCGCGCCAGCATTCAGTGCACGCTGGATCTGTGGAAGCGAATCCGAAACCGGACCCGAGGCTACCAATACCGGATTGGCGAGCTTGAGACCCAAGATCGCCGTAGTCAGCCTTTCGTCTGCTCTAATCAGAGTCGCCATCGTGCGACGCTCGCGCCAACCCATCCGCCTAACCCCTTGGCCAACAGAACGCAACTGAGCGTCAGGGCGATAAAGAAATGCCAATCTGATCAGCCGCCTAGAGATTTACAATGAACAACACCCAATCGAGCAGCCTCCTCAAGCTGATCAACGAGCGAAAACAGATCCCCCTCTCGCCCGCTAGCATTGTGATCCATCGCCCAGGTTTGCACAATGTCACCCGCTTTCTTTGATGATATCTGTAGTTGACGTACCGCGTGAAACGTGAATGCGTCTGCTTTCAACAGTTGAACTCGTCCCGGCGCAACGCGTTTCCAGAGTAGATACATCGGCCCAGGCTCCGGCTCCGGA
The DNA here is from genome assembly GCA_038040445.1 of Acidobacteriota bacterium. Lineage (NCBI taxonomy): Bacteria > Pseudomonadati > Acidobacteriota > Blastocatellia > Candidatus Onstottus > Candidatus Onstottus frigus. Next base: position 17,890 of record JBBPIG010000026.1, read on the forward strand.
AGCGGATCGGGAGGCTTCGTCGACAACAGGGACTCTATATCTAGCGGTATTTCGAGCTTGCCCACGATGTCACCCAGAACCAGATTTGTCGATAATTCGATTTTGGGCCAACCTTCTGACGGGAGACCCGTTCTGTAGTTGGCCATCGTCGTCGCTATGACGGGCTGTTCCTGGCCTGCGATCTCATGGTTGAGACGAATCACCTGGAGAACAGAGAGCAGAGCCGGCGGAAATTCATGAATCAACCGCATTTCATCCATCAGGAAATCGGCGAAGAGTACCGGCGTGCCAAAGCACCGCCTATAAGATGCTGCGTTCCGGGCATCATTAAACTTGGAGATCCACTCGACCCACCGACGGTAGAGCGCGAACATCCCGCCTGAAGACTTAGCGAGCCACAGAGCTGGGAGCAGGGCTGCAGACACCAGCGTGGGAAATTCCTCGAGGCCGTCGATCAGCTCCTCTTTGATCTCCTCGCTATGGCGGCGGGGCCGATGGTAGGCCCCGAAGACAACAGGATCGCTAGCAACCAATTTCCGATTCGCGGCGCCGAGCTCGGGCCCTAGAGGAAGATCCAAGAAGTGGCCAGTACAGATCCTGTCCCCCAACGTGCCAGCGATGGAGGAATCTTCAAAAGGGGTGAACTGGAAGAAGTGGACTGGAGCGCATCCAATTTCTAAAGCTCTAGCGTACGCGTCGAAAGTCTCGGAGAGGCTTTGCTCATCCTCACTAGGGAATCCGCCGATAAAGCCTACGTTCGCAGCTATCCCAGCCTCCAAGCAAGACCGTAAGATTTCGAATGAATGAGCTACGTCGATCTTCTTCCTAATCTCAGCGAGGATGCGGGGCGAACCGCTCTCGAGGCCGAAGTAGATGGCACTGCAGCCTGCTGTAGCCATGAGTTTGAGAAGCTCAGCGTCGACAGTGTCAGTCCGTGAGCTGCAGGTCCATTTAATTGGTGCCCCGGCTCTGATCAACACCTGGCACACTTCCTGGACCCATGTTTTGCTCGTTGTGAAAAGGTCGTGCGTGAAGTGCATTCGCCGGGGCCCGTAGAGCCGGAGGACGTACAGCAACTCTTCGATGATCCTCGCACCAGACTTGACGCGATACGCTCGCTTCCAGAAAGGGGCGGTCGAACAGAAGGTGCATTGAAACGGGCAGCCGCGCCCGACCTCGAAGAAAATCTCCTCCTCCGGATCCGGCTCGTAGAGGTCGTACGCTGGATAAGGCAGCGTGTCGAGCTCCTTGATCAACGGTCTTTCTCCGGCAAAGAAGGGAGCGCCGCTCGGCTGTCGGTACCACACGCCAGGGGCGGAATTGAACCCGTCTGCCATCAAGCTGCGGATCAAATCCGCAAAGGACGTTTCTCCTTCTCCGCTGACAATGTAATCGATACACGGCCAGGACGTGAGGGTGGCGGCGGCAACAGCCGACGCGTGCGGGCCACCAAGAACAATGACGCAGTCCGGCTTGATCTCTTTGATCTCCCGGCAGATCTGGAGAACGTGATGATAGGACTCGTTCTCAGTCATGAACCCTACTATGTCCGGGTCCGAGGAGCAGATCTCCGTTGCGGCTGAGCGATAGAAGCTGGGTCCCAGGGGGATGGTTCCGTCGACGATGCGCCGGTTCAGATCATAGAGTGACGGTTCGATTTGCAGCGATGAACGCATCGATGAGATCAGCGAAAGCAGTCCGATAGGAATGAAAGTGAGCATCGAGGAGGAAGCGACCTGGAAGTCGTTCTGCAAGACTGCCGGATGGCGCACGTGTGGGCTGGTTGCAAGTGTTATCCTCATGACGAAGACTCCTCTCTCTGCCGCGAGCTCAGAGCGATCCGCGCTGGAGCCGTCGCGGCTCGACAGGCCGCTCACATTCTCCCAGTTGAGATGCTCGCAGCATCGCCGTACGGACTATGGTGCTCTGAATCTGGAAGTCAGAGGCCCCGCAAGCAAAGTACTCGCGGTGGCGAGCGTAAGAGAGCGCCGGGCACCTCGAGGCGCAGTAGTATTCCGGATTGTTAATTACGCAACCTTCGCAAGTCGACGTGAAGTTGTCCCAGCAGTAGCGACGTATCTCCCATTCGGAGCGCCACATGGAAGAGAACGATCTCCCTTTGAGGCTCCCCGGTGAGAGAATGCTTACCGCAGCACAAGAGGTACAGGGGTAAACGGTTCCGTCAGAGGCAATATAGCAAAGGTACCTGCCGCTCGGGCAGCGGCGAGTTAGGTAACCGAGTGTCTCGCCATAGTCGAATATAGTGCCTACGCAGAGGCCGCTCATACGGTGATATTCCCGCTCCCACTCTTTCTCTTTGAGCCAGAATTCAGCCGCTTTCTGGACGTCCGACGGCGTGTTCTCTAGTTCAAGGTGTTGCTCCCCCCGCCCAAGCGGGCTGAATGGGACACTTCGCACCGAAACACCGTTCTGCTGCGCCCAATCGAGCAATTCGCCCAACCGATCAATGTTTCGCTTGTGTGTGTTGGTCATGACGTTGGTCATGAAGCCCATTTGCTGGCTTCGGAGCACCGCACGGGCGGCGACATTGAAGTCGCTGGCAGGGTCCCGGGGGTTCATGATGTGAAGATTGTCGAGGCTGACGCTGATGATGACACCGTCCCGCGGCAAACGATCGAGGAGCGCATCGGAGAGGAACATGCCATTTGTGGCGATCCCCACGAGCAGGCCCTGACTGCGTGCAAACTGCACGAACTCCGCAAAGTCGGGGTGCAACGTCGGTTCGCCGCCAGTGAAGGTGACCGCCCATACGCCCATTTCCGCCATCTCTTCTAGCAGATGGAGGATCTCCGACGTAGCCAGCTCCCCTTCTCGCGGGGGGCCTGCGTCGATATAGCAATGCGGACAGTTTAAGTTGCACTTCCGCGTTATCTCAAACCATACGAGCAGCGGCGTATCAAGGTGAAAGCCTGGTCTTACAACCAGCTCCTCAAGCAGGTATGGTTGGAGCTCGTCCAAAGAGGCACCACGCTCCAACGCGGGTCCAGCGGCCTGGGTCAACAGATGTATCTGGCCCTCTGGAAAACCAGCGATATAACCGAAGTATTCGCGATTGAATCTGACAGTCTGCGGCTGCATTACGATCCTCGATTCAATAGGACCTCAATAACATGCCGAAAGAGATGGTCCTTGCCTTCGCCTGCTATCGCAGGTGTTTCGAACCTGCCACCTGGCCACCTCACGTGCCGCGACCACTTGACGCAACTATGGTAGCCAACTGCTTTTAGAGCGCAACGGCGCCGCTAGACAGACAGCAGATCTTGAAGCATTCGACCCGGCTCGCCGCCGTATCCGACACAGGCGGCGTTTCCGCATTCGTACGTCAATTTACGTCCACTTGAGGCAATTACTGCGCGACGCCAACTTGAGCGGAGACCGTCGCGATTCTGTCTGCCAGCACCTTGATTGCTTGAGGATTCCTTTGGGCAGCAGTTGGTCTTGGAGTACCGACCGACGCGCAATGCAGATGAACGACTTTCCAATCACCGTTTTCCTTCTTCCAGATAGTGCTCTGGCGCAAGACGGTAACCACCTGCGATTGCGTTATCTCCAAGAGTTGCATCAGGACCGCTGTCTCGTCCATTACCTGGACATCGCTTTTCAGCACGTCCACTTTACGCTTTTCCTTGAGGAGTTTCTTGAAGTTCGCTTCATAGGCCGCACGTCCTTTGAAGGGTTCAGTGGAGCCGATCGTGTAGATGCTGGCGTCTTCAGCGAAGTTTTCGAAATAGTCGGTTCCCTTCTCGTAGGTTGAGTTAAATCGTTCGATTCGTTTTTCGAGTCCTGGATCCTTTCGGGTTGCCATAATCTTGCCTCCTGGTTTACGCCAATCTGGTTGTTGAGAGGATTCGTTGACGCGAGGCTTACGCAGCGTGAGTCACACGTAAACGATGGGTTTCGGAACGTCCATAACATACTCCGATCGCGCAAGAGTGTCAACAACAATCGGTTCTTTTTACTACATAGTCTAAACCGTTGGTATATTGCTGAGGCGATGTATTCTCATCGTCCGGCGAACCGACCCTTCAAGGCTACTATTTATCGGTGTCATTGTAACCTCGATAGAAAACCTTACCCTTCCCTCCAAGAATGCACAATTCTGAGGGCTTGCAACCGGAGCGATCGCAATTAGCTCAATCAATCAGAACCTCGAAAATGCATACTTTTCTACCTTCAGAAATTAAGGAAAGCATCAGCCGGAGAGAGGCGCAATAGTACTCAAGGCGCGGCGGCCGGAACATTGGATTCAAGTGGGTCGTGCGAAGAGGCGCCGCTCAGTCGCTTTATGGAGGTAATTTCACTTTTATGCTGCGCGGATTTCACACACTATGGTGGACCTCATACGCCAGCGCTCCCAATTCTCTATTGCGCTCTGCTTCGGGGGAGGGGCCGGCGTGCGGCTCGGGCCGGCCTGAAGTGAAAAGCGGCGCGGCTGGTCGTCGAGCGCTCAATACGAGAGCCCGACTTAGAAAGCTGTGCTCTTGGACGCTGCCTGCCAGTGCCGTCGCATCATCATTTGCAAAGGCACCGGCAATCTTTCCAGAGCAGCGTTGTTTTGGTCTTCGGTGAGGCTGTGGAGCCAATGTCCGAGGACGACGAGCTTCGAATGGCGAGCGAACTCCGATCCGCCCTCACCGGCTTGCAGCATATCGAGAAGCGAGCGGACGTCACGCGCGCGCCCCACGGAACGAGCGCGTTCTTCGAATTCCAGAACCTCCGCAAGCTCAAGCTCGCTCCCGTCTGCGCGGCCGAACTCAATTGAGCGCAAGGGGTTGCCGAGCACCCGCTCCGCGAACTCACGTTCCTTTTGGTAGATGTGAAACGTGCCACAGATGTGCCGGTAGGTACCCACAGCCGCGCCGACCCGCGCAGCCATGACGCACTGCAACATCATAAAAAGAAATGCGTCATACGGAAGGATTAGCAGGGCGTGTTGCGCACGCATGTAGGTGATAGAATGGAGGCGTCCATCGCGGAGGAAGTACTGGAGTCCTATACAACAGGGGTACTCACGCGAGCGTTGAACGTTATCGCCGGCATCGCAGATAGCTGCGAAAGTTCGTCGGCTCGAGGTGTCCACTCGCAACCGTTCGACGATGGCGTCGATCTGGTCGATCTCATCACGATATCGGAAGAGGCGCTTCCCGAAAGCGCCCGACAAACTGATTCCGTCATCGGAGAAATTCCGTGCCTCTGGGTGATAGGACTGAAGGCGTTCAAGGTCGTTGGAGCCAGCTAGAGTCCACAAGAATGAGCCGACGCAATACGGCAGCCGCAGCGGACGCGCGTCCGAATCAACAAGGCAGGCAAAAGGGTTCGTAACTTCGAACGAATAGCCAATCATTTCGATTGAAGGCCGGTCGGCGCACCCGAACCCTGATGCCGGAGAAGTCGGCTCCCGCACCGACGGCACGGGATGTCCGTCCTGAAGGAGATCCAGGAGGCCATGTCGATACGCGGCAGCCAAGTCCGGATGTGAATTCATTGCCATGGAGCCTCTTTTGATCTACCCGCAATTGAGCGGCCAGGGGCGGGCCTTGCTAGAAAACTGCAGCCACTTGACGGCTTCGCCCGTGCGGCTTAACGGCGGCGGCATCATAGCACGATCTATAAGGCTGCGAAAGTAGGCAGCGTTTCGTTTCAATTCAAATAGAATCTCAGTTTCGAAAACGCTCTGTGCGCTCTCTGCTCAGTTCCGATAGGCAGAGACGGTCATGGCCAGACATCCTGAGGATCGCAGAACAGGTTTGACAGGGTCTCTTAGCGACCTGAGTCACGGCGAATGCATTCCTGCCAGCTTCGAGGGTTTGGATAGCTAGCGCGTCGTCTCTTCATCGTTGCCCGCGAGCGCGCCGGCATTCTCCTCGCGCCAAGACGCGCTCCACGAGCGCCCTTCATCTCTCAGCATCCTGAGCAGCGTGATGGTGACTGCCAGAATCACAGGACCTATGAACAGGCCCAGGAAGCCAAACGCGCTTACGCCGCCGAACACGGCAAAGAAAATCAGCAGCGTGTGCATCTGCACTCGACCGCTGATCAAGTAGGGTCTGAGGAAGTTGTCGATCGTGCCCACGACGAACGCTCCCCAGACAACCAGAATAACCGCCCAGACCCAACTGCCGCTCGCCAGCAGATAGATCGAAGCCGGCACCCACACCGCCGCTGTGCCAACCACCGGCAGCAATGCGAAGAAGGACGCGACAACGCCCCACAAAACCGGCGAAGGAACTCCCGAAAACCAGAGCATCAATCCGACCAACGTGCCTTGAACCGCGGCAACCGCCAATCCGCCATAGACCGTCCCGATGATCGTGTTTTCCATTCCGCCGAAAAGCCTTTCAACCTGATCGCTGCTGAGCGGCAAGATCGCGGCAACTCGCCTGCGCATGGATCTGCCATCGAGAAAGAGAAAGAAGAGCGTGAAGACAGTGATCACCGAGTTCACAATAAACGAAGTCACCCCCCCGACGATCATCCAACCTTCGGCAACCAGGAACGCACTAACCTCCCTCAATCTGCTGAGCACCGACGCGCGCAGGTCGAACTTCGATAAGTCGACAAAGCGCCCGGCCCACTGCATCGGCCGTTCGAGCAGTTGGCTGACGAACGGGCTCAAGCCGCCGCTCTCGGTGCTTTTCTGATCGATGAGAACGTACAACGCCTCGATCTCTTCCTTGATGGCCAGCACAATCGCAATCGCCGGAAGGATGATCAACAGAACGATGATGCTCGTCGATATGAGCGCGGACAGGCCCGGGCGGCGAAGCGCCCGCTGGATCTTGTCGTGCACTGGAAAGAAGACCACCGCGATCACGACGGCTGAGAGAAGCGGCTTCAAGAAAGGCCGAAAGAGGAGATAAGAAAAGTACAAAGCGACGGCGGTCATCGCGGACAGGAAGATGATTGTGATTCGCTTTTTCACGATCCGGCTCTCAGGTCTTCGCAGTGACTGTATGGAATTCGAAGCGGGTTCTATTCGTGGGAACCCCGATTGTCAATGATTGTCGGAACGTCGGCGCCAGCCCCGGGCGCGGAGCGATCAACGCGGAATGCGAGAGACGCGCATCAAGCTGTTTGCAGCGACGGTTTCTCTTCCGTCTCGGCGGCGTCAACCTCGGGAACGGCTTCTTTGTACTTGCAGCCTTCCGCTCGGCATTGAAGGTCGCGCGTGCCGTCCTTCTTGACCTTCTCGACAATGAAGCGCGCGCCGCAGTCGGGGCACGATTGCGCAAGCGGCTTATCCCAAAGCGTGAACTTGCAAGCAGGATAGTTGCCGCAGCCGTAAAAAGTTCCGCGCTTGCTCTTCTTGACCACCAGCTCGCCTTCGCCGCATTCGGGGCAGCTCACGCCAACTGTTTCCTGCTTTATGTACTTGCACTTCGGATAATTCGAGCAAGCGGCGAAGGGGCCGTAACGGCCTTGCTTGAGCACAAGATGCTGGCCGCATTTCGGACACGCCTCTTCCAGCACGACGTCGGGCGCAGCAAACTTGCCGTCCTTTTGAATCTTTCGAGTGGTCTTGCATTCAGGATAACCGGTGCACGCGAGGAACTGCCCGAAGCGGCCGCGCTTCATCGCCATCGGGCGTCCGCAGTTGTCGCAAATCTCTTCGGCGGCTTCCGCGTGAGCTTCTTCGCCGGCCTCGTCGTGAGCCTTCGGAATATCCCGAGTCGTCTTGCACTCGGGGTAGTTGGTGCATGCGAGGAACTCGCCGAAGCGGCCGAACTTCTTAGCCATCGGCGAGCCGCAGTTCTCACACTTCTCGTCGGTGATGATCTCCTGGCGCTTCACGTCGCGCATATGAAGCTTCGCGACTTCAAGATCCTTAGTGAACTTCTCGTAGAACTCCGCCAGCGTTTCGGTCCATCCCATCTTGCCGTCTTCGATCTCGTCCAACTCCTCTTCCATGTGCGCGGTGTACTCGACGTTGAACAGATCGTCGAAGCTCTCGACCAGCAGATCGTTGACTATTATCCCAAGCTCGGTCGGATAGAAGCGGCCTTCCTTGCGCTGCGCGTATTCGCGGTCCTGAATCACGGTCATTATCGACGCGTAAGTGGAAGGCCGTCCGATTCCCTTCTCTTCCAGCGCTTTCACCAACGTCGCTTCGGTGTAGCGCGGCGGCGGCTCGGTGAAGTGCTGTTCGTCGACCAGACTATTGAGCGCAAGCCGCTCGCCTTCTTCGACCAACGGCAGCTTGTGAGTTTGCTCCTCGTCCTCAGCGTCCTTCTCATCTTTGCCTTCTTCGTAGACCGCGAGGAAACCGTTGAACTTGATGACCGACCCGGTCGCGCGAAACAGGTATCTCGGCCCCGCGCTTATGTCGATCGTCGTTTGATCGAAAAGAGCCGGCATCATCTGAGACGCAACGAAGCGCTGCCAGATCAGCTTGTACAGCGCAAGCTCATCCTTGCCCAGGAAGCTCGCAACCGAATCAGGCGTGCGCATAGCCGACGTCGGGCGAATCGCTTCGTGAGCGTCCTGCGCGCCTTTCTTCGAGCGATAGAACACGGCCTTCTCAGGCAGATACTCCGGGCCGAATTGAGTGGTGATCAGGTCTCGCACTTCGACGAGAGCGGAATCGGCCACTCGCGTCGAATCGGTCCGCATGTAGGTGATCAATCCGACCAATCCTTCATCGCCGATCTCAATGCCCTCGTACAGCTTTTGCGCGATCTGCATCGCCCTCTTCACAGGAAACCGGAGCTTGCGCGAAGCCTCTTGTTGGAGCTTGGACGTGATGAACGGCGGAACCGGATTGCGCTTCTTCTCTTTTGTCGCAACTGAAGCGACGATGAACTGCTGCTGCTCGATCTCGGCAAGCAAATCCTTTGCTTGTTTCTCTTCCTTGATGTGAATCTCGGACGCCTTGAGCTCTTCGCCGAAATCCGAAGCCTTCACCGACTTGTCGTCGATTCGAAGCAGGCGCGAGTCGAAAGCGGGAGGAAGCTTTGCCGACAGGTTCGCGATGATGGTCCAGTACTCGGTTGCAGTGAACGCTTCGATCTCGCGCTCACGCTCTACGACCAGACGCACCGCGACCGATTGGACGCGGCCGGCCGAGAGTCCGCGTCGCACCTTGTCCCACAGCAAAGGGCTGACCTGATAACCGACTATTCGATCGAGCAGCCGCCGCGCTTGCTGGGCGTTCACGAGGTTCTCATCTATGTCGATGGGATGCTTGAACGATTCTTGAATCGCTGTTTTGGTGATCTCGTTGAACATCACACGGCGGACCGTCTTTCGGTTCTTGCCGCGGCCTTCGAGCTCTTCCTTGATGTGCCAGCCTATGGCCTCGCCTTCGCGGTCAGGGTCGGTCGCGACATAGATCGTGTCGGCGTCTTTCGCGGCTGCCTTCAGTTCTCGGATTACCTTTTCTTTGCCGGGAATCACCTCATAGGTGGGCTCGAAGTTGTTGTCGAAGTCGATGCCGATGCCCTTCTTTGGAAGGTCCTTGATGTGGCCGACCGAAGCTAGAACCTTGTACCCGGCGCCGAGGTACTTATTGATTGTCTTTGCTTTTGAAGGAGACTCAACAACAACAAGCGCTTTTGCCATAACTAGAATACCACTCAACCCGAGAAGCGAACCGCCTCAGATAGCTTTCTGACCGGACCTCCAAACTTCCGACTTTACAGTTGTGCGTTTTGGCGTGTCAAGCACAGCCACCTTCAGACGGTAGGTTAACAGTCCGTTGCGGTCCTTAAGTTCTTCTTCATCGTTCGTCTTCATCCGAGAGCGTGGGGCATCGGGCCTCTCGAGGGGTTTCAAGCAGGCGCCGATCATCAGTAAGGCCAACGCTCTCTGGAGAGTTGGTTAGTACCAATAGCCGCCGCCGCGCGTCCAATCGCATCACCGTCCTTACTTCGTGCAACCGCCGATCAGCCAAGTAGGTCTTCAACTCTGCAGGAAAGCCCGGGGATTGTCGGTGATGTCAGGGTCTTGCCGCGCTTCAGTCGTTGGATCTTTTGGTACTTCCCATTCTTCGGCCGCGAGTGAACCTCAATGACGTCTTTTCGCAGAACCATCAACCAAGCCTCCGGCATACCCGCGCGAGCATACAGCGGCAGCTTCACGTTGCGATCGTAATCGACAGAAGTGTCGGCTACTTCGATCACCACTAACACATCCTCAGCCGTCGGATGCGAGTTGGAGTAAAAGTCCTTGCGGGGCTTGAGCAACGCGAGGTCCGGCTGGGGCTCCGATAAATCATTAAGTCGAATGGGGTCCTGCACGCTGACTATTGCGACGTCACCAAGCTTGCGATTAAGAAAGGAGCTTGATCGCTTTACTGTTCCGCCATGGGTGCTGCTAATTGGGCTCATCTCAATGATCTCTCCCTCGATCAGCTCAACATGGGAGTCCTCGGAAAGGAGCCCGACTTCAGCCATCCGGTGATACTCATGAACGTTGAAGTAGTGCTTCTGAAATTGAACCGACATGTGCTTTATCCTCGCGCTCGGCGCAGCCCTAACCGCCTTTGACGTATCGGATGATACCACGGCATGGCAGCGGACTCAGTCGGAGGCCGCCGTCTTCGCCACCATCTTCACTTGTTTCCGGATCGCGTCCTCGAGGTTCCCCGTTCGCTCCCAACTCGACCCGCTGGTGCGGAACCGCACGATGCCCTCGTGGTCGATCAGGATGTAGGTCGGAAATGCGCGCACGTCGAACGCCCGCTGTACCCGTCGCTCGCGATCCAAATACTGCGGCCAGGCCATCTGGTTCTTGGCAGTGAAGGCCCGCCACTTTTCCCCTTCGGTGTCCGAGCTGATCCCGATCATCACAAATGAAGGCTCCTTCACGTACTTCTTGTGCAGGTTACGCAGCGACGGCACCGACTCCACACAAGGAGGACACCAAGTCCCCCAGAAATCCAACAGCACCACTTTGCCTTGCAGGTCCTCGAGCTCGATGTACTGGCCGTCCGATGTGGTAATAGAAAACTCCGGGGCGTAGTTCTCGCGGGCTCGCCGCGGGTTCTCGATCATCTTGCGCGCCCTGTCGACGTCGGTCCCGCGTGGCTGTAGCTCCACGTATTTCTTAAGCTCGGCGATGCCCTCCTGGTCGCGCCCTTGCTGCATCAGCGTGAAGCCGAGGTTGTAGTGAACAATGGGCAGGTCGTCATTGAGTGCCAGCCCCTCCCGAAATGCCGCCTCCGCTTCCTGCAGTTTTTTCTGATCCTTGGCCCCCGATTGCCATTGGAGCGCGACCCCCTTTAGGTTGTACGCCTGAGCTCGAAGCTGGGTATCACTTCCCCCGAGCTCGATCGCCCTGTCGCAGCTTTCGACTACGTTCTTATATGCCTCCAAACCTTGATAGGCTTCAGCCATCAAGAAAAAGCACTCGGGCGATTTCTTGTCTCGCATCTCGTTCGCGCGTTTGAAGCTCTTCAGCGCCTCTTCGTATCGACGCCGCTGGAGGAACTGGCGCCCCTTCTCCAGTTCATCTTCGTAGGCCACGTCGTCCCGCTGGGCCTGGGCAATCGACCCTTTCGCCCCCGGGCTTACCACCGGTTCCAGAAACACCAGCAGACCTATTCCTAGTCCGATCGCCAGCAGGCGCAACCACAGCGCGACGCGTCGCCCAACGCCTACTATCACTGTCTCCATAGTAGTGCCCTCCCGTGCCTGCACGTCATATTGGACTCTCAGCGAGTTCACTCCGAGACTCCGAGTGTATTGTCCACGGACTGAACCGTCTTGCAAAACCATCCTTCACCTTCTGACTCAGCCTCCCAGCCATTGCTCCGCTGCGCTCCCATTCGTGGACCGACCCTTTATTACATCCGCTTCACAAAGCTCTTTCCCGGAAGTTGCCTTATTCGATCCAGCATCTCGAGCTTTAGCAACGCCCCCATCAACTCGCCTGATCCCAAACCGGCTTTAGTGATCAACTGATCGATGTGAACGGCCTCGTCGCTGTTTAGCATCTTGAGCACCCTGCGCTCCGAATCCGACAGCGCGACTTCATCAAGAACTCTCTGCGCTACGCGGGTCTCGCCGCGCTCGGCCGAAAGAATCGCCGCCTTCATTTCGGCGGGTAGCTCTTCAACCACGTCGCGCCAGGTTTGAACCAGTTTCGCCCCATCCTTGATCAGATAGTTAGGGCCGAAACTCTTGGCCGACGTGATGTTCCCCGGAACCGCGAACACGTCGCGTCCCTGCTCATAAGCGAGCCGCGCCGTAATCAATGAGCCGCTGCGCTCCGCGCCCTCGACGACCATCACTCCAAGCGCAAGGCCGCTGATCACTCGATTGCGAAACGGAAAGTTCTGCGACACCGGAGGCGTCGTCAGGGGAAACTCGGTCACCAGCGCTCCTTGCTCGGCGATGCGAGCGGCGAGCTTGCGGTTCTCTTTCGGATAAACCGCGTCGAGGCCTGTCCCCATAACTCCGACCGTCAGCCCGCCGCCATCAAGCGCGCCTCGGTGCGCAGCCGAGTCGATGCCGCGAGCGAGTCCGGAGACTATCGTGACGCCCCGCTCGGCAAGCTCTCGCGAAAGCTTCTCGGCAACATTGCGTCCATAAGTCGAGCATCGCCGCGAGCCGACTATCGCTACCGCCGGTTGGGATAACGCGGTCGCGAACGCACCCAGAAAGTAAATCACGATGGGTGGATCGTACGTTTCGCGAAGCAGCGCGGGGTATCGCTCGTCGTTCAGAATCAGCGCTTCTCCGCCTAGCCCCGCAAGCTGTTCGATCTCGCGAGTGGCTTTCTCGCGCGGCTCGGAGCTCTTGATCGCCTCGATAGTCTCGCGCCTAAGGCCCGCGGATTCGAGAGAGTGAGCGCTGGCATCGAATACAGATGTAGGCGAGCCGAATCTGTCGATCAGCATTGCCGCCGTCCGCGAGCCTACACCGACGATGAAGCTGAGCGCGATCCAATCACGAACTGAGTTTTGCGATTCTGAGGACATCGACTAAAGCTTTTTCAGCGCAAGCGAAGAACAAGATGTACCCAGGAGTGATTAGTTTCGGCTATCGCCGCGCCGTACGTGGAACATAAGGCCGCCCGATTCTATCGCTTTTGAGTTATTAGTCAAGCGATGTTTATGACACCGGACAGCCCGGGCGCCGCCTTTTTGCGACAGGGGTGATTGAAGGCAACCGTGACGTGCTAGAATGAAGCTCGAATCGTGATAACCAGAGGAGGTCAGATGACAGATGTTCGTAAAATGAAAGCAAGAGTCGAGGCCGCAATCAAACGAGCCGATCCCAAAGCGATGACCGGCACCTTCTACGATGACGCGAGCGACCGGCTCTTCGTTACTATCGTCAAAGGGTCACGAAAGATTTCTGTGGCTTTGCGAGGACGGGACTTTGGAAACGGCGACGCGAAAAGGATCGACACCGCGATCGAGGATGGGCTCAGACGCCTCGAACTCACACCGATCGGCTGATGCTTTCAGCCCGATCATTCATCCCTTGAATGCGATTCGAATACAGAGTGACCGTGTTGGAGGAACTCGCGCGCCACGGCATCATTCCCGGAGACGACACTCCGCCCGAGTTGATTCACGACTTCGTAAACGCCTTATACCTGTTCGAGATTCGGCGGCTCAGAGGACGTCTGAGAGCCGGGTTGATAGCTAAGGTCGAATACGCACCCCAGGTCGAAGCGCTTCGCAACCGTTATCCAATACTATCGCTGCCAATTCGATTTTGGACCGAACCTGGGTGACCAATGCGCGTCCGCGCGAATTTCCTTGCTGGACCCAACTACGAAAACAAACAAACGCGGCGGATCAACACGGTTGTCGGACCCACCTAAAAGCCGCGTGCGGCCGCTCGCCTTGCGCTGTCTTCCGTGGGACTGTAAGAATCAAAGGTATCGTGGATGCGGGGAGCGGCGATGAGTGATAACCTGCAGGAGCTACGCAGCATCGAGGAGTTCGAGGCAGCATTGGCGGAGTCCGTCGCTCGGCCGGTGCTCTTCTTCAAGCACAGCCTGACCTGCCCAATCAGCACGCGCGCCTTTAGCGAACTGCAGTCTTATCTCACCAACGCGGACCCGCGGATCAGCTATAAGCTGATCACCGTTCAGAATGCCCGCGAGGTGTCCGACGAAGCTGCTTCCAGATTGCGGCTCGAGCATCATTCACCTCAGGCGATTCTAGTTCGAAACGGCCGCGAACTTTGGAGCGCATCCCACTACGAGATAACAGCGTCGGCGTTAGAGCAGGCCATACGAACCACGGATTGAAGCTGCCGTTACCTCGCTTGACCAGTCGAACGTTTTCACGATAATCATCCGGTGACGTGATAACCAAGAAACTGAGCCCTCACCTCGACAAGTTTCTGCTGGCTTCAATCTTCGCAGTTCTCTCCGCATCCACCGTACTATGGACGCTCCGTGACCGGACCCCAGCTCCGTGGGACCCGGCTGATCACCTCAGATACGCCTACGACTACTATCGGCTGCTGGCGCACGCGGACTTCTCCGGTTTTGCAAGAGATCTATTCACGACTCGACACTATTACGCGCCGTTCGTCCACCTGGTGAGCGCCGTCGTGTTCTTGACTCTCGGAGCTTCCAAGCTGACCGGCATTGGCGTAAACCTGCTGTCGCTGGCGGCGTTGTTGTGGGCGGTCGCCTCGATCTCACGGCGGCTCTACGGCGCCACCAACGGTAGCGTCACATCGTCGCCGCCGCTTGCATTGAGCGTGTTGCCGGCGCTCCTGGCGGCTTGTTATCACTTCAGCGCGTGGTTGATGCACGATGCTTTCCTGGACTTTCCATTGACCGCCGTGGTGACGGTCACCTTCGCCTTGCTGATTCGCGCAGATGACTTTCGGGTAAGACGCGACGCGCTATCGTTCGCAGTAGCCGCGGGAATCGGAATGCTCATCAAGCAAACCTTCGCGTTCTTCCTGGTGTTGCCTGCGATATATGTCCTGATCCGCGTGCTGCGAACGCGCGACCGTCGAGCAATCCTGAACCTCGCGCTCGCCCTGGCGGTTTTGATTCTGATAGCGGCGGTCTGGTACGGACCGCACTTGCAGGATGTGATCGCGATCTACCGCGAGAACCAACATGCCGCGGCAAATGAGAACGAAGCGCCGCTGTTCACCTTCGATTCAAATTTCTTTTACGTTCACGCTTTGATAAGCATGCAGATGCAGTTGCCCCTGGCGGTGATTTTTGCCGTCGGGTTGGTGTACTCGCTGGTGCGCTGCCGCAATCAGAGCGTCATTCTGTACCTGTGGATTCTGAGCGGAATAGCATGCTTCGCGATGGTAGCCAACAAAGACGTTCGCTACACCGCGCCGATTCTTCCGGCAGCCGCGCTGCTTTCGGTGTGCTGGCTCCGGGAGTTCAGGCCGCGGATGGCGGACGTCAAAACAGCAACCAGAAAAGCGGCCGGCGCGTTGAAAGCGGCTCTGGTAGCCGCTATCGCAACGTGGGCGCTGGTGAGCTTCTTCAACGCGCAGTGGCCGAAGCCGGGCTGGGGCACGGCGATTGACACGCCTCGCTATCGCTGGATGGTGTTCGCAAGAAACTACTACGGCTTCGACCATCGTCCGCTGGATGATGATTGGAGCGTCCCTGACATTGTTCGCGCGGTGGCAAACCTCGGGAAAAAGGATTCGATGGCATCAGGCGCTTTGGCAGCCGGCGAGGCGCCGCCGGTTCTCGGAGTCGTGGTGAACCTGCCTTACTTGAACCCGTCCAGTGTGGCGCTCTACGCTCGTCTGCTCACCAACGAGCGAGCCGGGCCCCCGTTGATAGACGTTCGATGGGTCGTTGAGCCCTCGATGATCGAGCGCATCGACGACTGCGACTACGTTCTGGTTCGTACAGGGCTCGACAAAGCGGATTGGGTGGCACCGGTGGAACGCAACGTCGAGCGGCTGATGCTCGAGATTCCAAATCAATTCACAAGAGTGACAAGCTTCCCGATTCCGCTCAACGACGCGGAAGCGGTCATCTACAGACGCGAGAAGGATCGAAGATAGCGGATAGAAGATAGAGGATCGAAGATAGAGGTTCCATCTTCTATCTTCTATCCTCTATCTTCGATTCTCTGAACTCCATGCTCTTTTTCGGACGGAGACATGAACTTCAATACTATGTGGGGCGCGCCGGCTCCCGGCGGAATACCAACAAAGAAGGATTTCACAAAACGCGAGTGGGAGATTGTGCAAAGCCACCGCACGCCCGCGCGGGTGCAACAATTCTTAAGGACAATTCCTTATAACCGCGAGCTCGATGGAGAAACCTGCCATTCGTTTCGTCGTCTCATGCAAGAGAATCGCGCTCACTGCCTGGAAGGCGCGCTGGCGGCCGCAGTGATCCTCGAGCAGCACGGGTACCCGCCGATTCTTGTCAGCATCGAGTCGCAAGACAAGCTCGACCACGTGCTGCTGTTGTTCAAGAGCAAAGGCGGCATCGGTTCCGTTGCTCGATCGCGGGACATCGGACTGCACGGGCGCAAGCCTGTGTTTCGAACGGTGCGCGATCTGGTAATGAGCTACTTCGAGCCTTACATCGACAAGACTGGAAGACTCACCGGCTATGCGGTTGCGAATTTGTACGAACTGGGGATCTACGACTGGAGGTTCTCGATGCGCAACGTGCGAAAGGTCGAGCGATACCTGCAAGAGATCCCACACACTCCGGTTCATTCATCAGACGCGCGGTATGAAAAGGCGCGCCGCCGCTACTTCGAGTTTCACAGGCGCCACCCCGACCGCTCGCCGGATTATTTTGCCAATCGAGGGCAATGGCTGGCGTGACATCACGATCCTTTGTTTACCAGAATGATCATCGAGAAAAACGCGTTGTTGAGCGTATGTATCAACACGCACGGAAGGATGGATTTGGTCCTGGCCCGTATGACTGTGAGCGCCAGGCTCAACAGGGTCAGCCCGGCGACGGACACCCAGGCGCCAAAATACTGCAGTACGTGAACTCCCGCGAACATTACAGTCACGAGCAAAACGGTTGCGCTCACACCGAGAGAGCGGCGAAGCGCCGAGAACAGGACACCGCGATACACGGTCTCCTCAACCAGCGGCGCCGTGAAAGTCGCAAGCACCGCGATTGCTATTCGGACCTGTTGCGATGACTTGAGCAACTCAGCGAAAGAATTCTCTTCCGACTGAGGCAGAAACCGCGATAGCAGTTGAGACACCAAAAGTAGCGCGACAATTACACACGCTGAGAACACCGCCCAGTACCAGAATGAATGCCCCGCCCAGTTCCAGCCGAGGCTGGACCAGAATGGCCGCTCGCCGAGCTTCGTCACTACCGCCCAACAGACCGCAAGCGTGATCCCGTGAGCGACGATTGTGGATAGCACCTGCACGAGCAGAAGGTTTGGCGACTTCAGCCACTCGATCAACTGTTCTTTGTCGACCAGACTTGGAAGCGGCGCGCCCCGAGCCTGCTCGATCAGATACCAGGCTATCACCGCGATGATAGGGATCAAGATGATCGTTGCGACGCTGGCTACCCAAACACCTATGCCGCTCAGCGGTCCCCATCGGGGATTGTCAGGGTCGGGCGGGACCTCTTCTTGCGAAAACGGAGTAAGGCCGATTGGCGCAGACGACTCCGCTTGAGCATCGTCCGAAGCCTGATGAGAACTTGCAACGGCGCATAGGCTGCACAGCCCATCGGCTTGAAACTGATTTTTGTTTAGAAGAGCGCCACAAACTCGGCAGCTTTCGGCGGACGCGAGTTGATCGACCATCGTGAAAATAGAAGTAACATTCTTTGTCGGCTAGTGGCAAATAGTATTGAGGAAGCGCCAACCTGGATACGCACCAGTCAGATTGTCATAATCGCCGGACTCCATCAGGCCGTTGCGCGAGAGGATGCTCTCACTCGATCGCGGCTGGAAAGGATGCATGGTTAGATGTATAGTCAACCGTGCATACAACACTGCATCAGAGGACAGAAACAGCTATGAAAAAGATCATTCCGATTACCGATCTTCAGCGACAAGCCGGGCAGATTATCGGCGGCGTTGTCTCGTCCGACGAGCCAGTCATCATAACTCAGCGTGGGCGTCCAGCGGCGGTTCTGCTTTCTGCTCGACGCTACTCACAGCTCGAGGAAGATCTAGAGAGGCTTGACGAGCTCGAGTTGGTCGAAGCGGTCGCCCGCGCACACGCCGCTCTATCCAAAGGTCAGACGATCTCTCACGCGCAGGTTAAAGCGCGGATCGAGAAACGGCACAACATGGCCTCACCGCGTAAGAGGCGCGCGCGATGAGCGCCGACATTGAGTGGGTCGACCCGGCGTTCGAGAAGCTCGAAGCTTTACCCTCAACTATGGCCTTCGAGATAATTCGCCGCGTCAACCTTTTGGCCGCTTTTCCTGAGATGGGCGTTTCTCTACACAGCCGCTATCCGCAGCTCAGAAACTGCCGGCAATTGATCGTGGGCGCTTCGTACAGAATCATCTATGCGTTCGACGCCGTTGCCGGGTCGGTTTACATCCTCGTACTGCAGCACTGCCGCCAGCGGCTTCCCAACGTCGCCGAGCTTAGATTCAGACGAAGCCTCAAGCAGGACGCGGAATAGGTTCACCCCATCGCCTCAAGGTCTTTTCTGCGGGCCGCTCGTAGTTAAGCGCCCAGGCTGGCAGCCTCTTTCTCCTCGCTAGGCGCAGCTTTCAGGTTGGCTTCAATGGCCGCGCGCGTTTGCTCGATGAGTGCCGTAAGGTTTTTATCGGAGTATTTTCGTGTATCGATCGGCTTTCCGATGATCACATCGACCCTTCCCGGACGCGGCGCAAGCGTAGTCTTTGGCAGAAGCTTGAACGTTCCGCGGATCGACACCGGGACTATGGGCACACCTGCTCGCACGGCGATCTTAAATGCGCCTTGCTTAAACTCCTGGAGCCGCCCGTCCGGGGTGCGCGTCCCTTCAGGAAAAACCGCGAGCGATTTGCCCGCGCGCACACCTTCGATCACCCCGCGCAAGCTCTTCGCCGTCTTGCGCGGATCGCTGCGGTCAATGGGAAAGTTGCCGGCGGTCCATAAGTGCCATCCCATGAACGGCACGTAGAACAGCTCCCTCTTCGCCATTATTCGAAATTGATGAGGCAGGTAAGCGAACAACGCCGGAATGTCGATCAGGCTCGAGTGGTTAGCCATGTAGACGTAGTTCTGATCGGCGCTCACGTTTTCGGTTCCGTATACCCGGATGCTAGAGAAGATGCTCCAAGCGATGAGCCGGCACCACCACCTGGCGCACCAATGCTGCATCGCGCCCGTGCTATCGAACGGCCAGAGCAACAGCGAGATCGTCGCCATAACCACCGTGTGCGTATACCACAGCAGATTGGCGAACGGCGCCCAGAGATAAACTAGAATTGTCTTCAGATTGTTCAAAGTCTGATTCTCAGTTGGTCTTTCTGCCGTACCACATTGGTCTTTCTCCGGCCGTAACACATTGGCGACAGATTAATTTGTACTAGAGTGCAGGTCAGGATCACAGGTCGGGAAGGGTGGTTTACCCCCGCTGTTTTGGGCCAACCTCACAGCCGGAGCGGGGGTAAACCACCCTTCCCAACCTGTGATCCTGCCGTGGTTCTTGGTCCTGGCGCATTTCACTTCTTTGACCGAACAAACGGCGCGGCAAGCAGTATCGCCACGATCGACTTTGCGTCATCTATCTCGCCGGACTGCACGCGCGCCAATGCTTCCGCAAAGGGCATACGCACAATCTCAATCTCTTCGTCATCGTCGAGATGCTGCTCTGAAGC
Organism: Acidobacteriota bacterium; assembly: GCA_038040445.1. Lineage (NCBI taxonomy): Bacteria > Pseudomonadati > Acidobacteriota > Blastocatellia > Candidatus Onstottus > Candidatus Onstottus frigus. Next base: position 37,630 of record JBBPIG010000026.1, read on the forward strand.
TTCAAGACCCGTCGCGAGGTAAACAAACAGCCGTTCTTCGCAGTAACCCGGCGCTACATTGAACTCACCGATCTTGCGAAGCTCGGTTGCTCGATAACCCAACTCCTCCTCGAGCTCTCTTGCCGCCGTTTCTTCAGGCGTATGACCCGGCTCGATGCGACCCGCTGCGATCTCCAGCGAGTAGCGCCCGAGCGGATAACGCCACTGCTTCACCAACGCCACGCTGCCATCCTCAAAGACAGGCAGGGTTCCCGCGCCCCCGTTGTGGTGGACGATTTCAATCTCTACCTCTCCCTTCGCTTCAGACATGAAGCGACTCAGCGAGAGATCGAGAATCTTCCCGCGATGAACGTACTCACGTTTTATCAATTCGTGCGACATATGTGTTAGGAAACCGTGATGCGTGACCGGACCGACAGTCGAAGTGCACGTTAATCAGACTCATCCGGTCACGAATCACGCATCACTCTTCACATCACCGCGCTTTGCGAATCAGCTTCCTCCATCAGCCTCTTCACTTCACCAACAAGATGGAGCGAACCTGCCACGCACACCAACCCATCGGGCGGCGTCACGCTGCGCGCCCACGACAGCGCCTGCCTGACGGTCTCCGCGAAGATCACGTTCCGCGATGCCTTGAGCGCGGCTTCACCCAGTCGAGCGTTGTCAGCCGCGCGGCTGTCTCTGACTCGTGTAAGCACGATGGTTCGGGCGGCATCGAAAAGCTCGGCCGCCATCCGTCCGATGTCTTTGTCGCTCATCGCTCCGAACACAAGGGTGATCGGACCGGTCGCGAACTCATCGAGGTAGGCCCGCAGCGCGCGGGCGCCCGCCGGGTTGTGTGCTCCATCCAGCAGGACTGCCGGTCGATCGTCGATTAACTCCAGCCGCCCGGGCCAGCTTACTTCACGCAGCCCGTTGATTATCGCCTCGCGCGTTATCGGAAAGCCCGATTCATTCAGCAGCTCTGCCGCCTCGATCGCCGCAGCGGCGTTATCAGCCTGATGCCGCCCTCTTAAGCCCAGCGTGATTCGAGTGTAGTTCGTGTGAGATGACTCATAGTCGAAGGTCACCCGTCCGAACTCATTTGGTTTGATCGCGGCCGGCTGGTTTGCAAACACCGGAAGCACGCCGGTCTCGAGGCAGCGGCGCATCAACACTTCGCCGGCCGCCTGGTGTTGCTGGCGGCCTATCACCGCCCGAACTCCTGGTACGATGATCGCAGCTTTCTCCGGGGCGATCTCCTCGATCGTGTTGCCGAGTATGTTCTGATGATCGAGATCGATCGAGGTTACCACTGAGACGATTCTATCGACCGCGTTTGTCGCGTCGAGCCGCCCTCCCAGGCCTATCTCCAGAATCGCCAGCTCTGCTCCGAACTGTTGAAAGTAGCAGAGTGCTATAGCGGTGACCTGCTCGAAGAAAGTAGGGTGGGCCGCCAGTTGACCTTCAGCGACCAGGACCTCGCTCACTGCGCGAACGGCCGAAGCAAGCCTCGCGAAATCGGTCTGCGAAATCTCGCGACCGCAATAGCGCATGCGCTCCTGAATGCGGATCAAATGAGGCGATGTGAACAACGCGCAGCGATGACTGGCAGCGCGGGCTATCGAGTCAATCATCGCGGCGACTGATCCTTTACCGTTGGTCCCCGCGACGATGACCGACTTAAACGAGCGCTCGGGATGCCCGAGTCTCTCCAGCAGGAGACTTATGCTCTCGAGCCGGAACTTCGCTGCAAGCACCTCGTGCCCGAGCGAGTATAGGTACCTGATTGATGTCGCGAAATCCATCTCAATCTCCCAGGTTACCGAGATCGTTGAGACTTAATTTACCGCAGAGGCGCGGAGAACGCAGAACTCACGCAGAGAATCCTCACTTATCTCTGCGCGGCCTCTGTTCTCCGCGCCTCCGCGGTGAATATGAGTGTGTCTGATTCCGTACGGCTGCGGATCATCTAGCTCTTGTCGCGCGCCAAAGGCTTTCCGTTTTGACTCATGAAGTCGAGCGAGTGCAGGATGAAATCCCTCAAATCTTTTCTTTCAACAACCGCATCGAGCATCCCGTGTTCCAGCAAGAACTCGGCGCGTTGAAACCCTTCGGGTAGCTTTTGTTTTATCGTCTGCTCGATCACTCGCGGCCCGGCGAAACCGATCTGCGCTCCCGGCTCAGCGATGTTGAGGTCGCCCAGCATCGCGAAGCTCGCGGTGACTCCGCCAGTCGTCGGATCGGTCAGCACCGAGATAAACGGGACGCGGGCTTCGTCCAGCCGCGCGAGCGCCGCAGAGATCTTCGCCATCTGCATCAGCGAGATCGCGCCCTCCTGCATGCGAGCGCCGCCCGAGGCCGAGAACACTACCAGCGCCGATCGGGTCTCGATCGCAAGCTCAATCGCCCGCGTGATCTTTTCGCCGACGACTGTGCCCATCGATCCACCTATGAACGACAGCTCCATTGCGCAGACGATCGCCGGGCGCCCGCCGACCGTGCCCTGAGCAGTGATAAGGGCGTCCAGTAGCCCGGTGCCCGCCTGCATCCCACGAAGCCGTGTGCGATAGCTCTTCGTGTCGATGAAGTTTAGCGGGTCGGTCGAGGACAGCCCCGCGTCAATCTCGATCCACTCGGCGTCGTCCAGAGTCAGCTTCAATCGCTCGACGGCGCTGATTCTGCGGTGATGACCGCACCTCGGGCAGACGCTGAGGTTCTCTTCGACTTCGCGCTTGAGGAGCATTTCCTCACAGCCCTGGCACTTCACGAACAGTCCTTCTGTTCGGACGGTTCGTTCCTCCTTCTCGTCGGGCCGCCTGGGCCTGTCTTTTTTCTTGAACCAGGTCATCAGCAGGTTTCGGGTTCGGGGTTCAGGGGTTCGGGGTTTAGGGTTAACCCGGAACTCTGAACTCTGAACCCTGAACCTTATTTGCTCCTCTTGCTGAAATCGGTCATCTTCTCCGGAACACCCGCGCGATGATTGACCACTCTTGCAAGGATGAACAAGAGATCAGAAAGACGATTTAGATACACAATAGTCTCAGAGTTCAACTGCTGGGTTTCAGATAAGGCGACGGCACGGCGCTCAGCACGTCTGGCGACCGTGCGCGCGAGGTGCAGAGCGGCGCCCGCTTCGGAGCCTCCCGGGAGAATAAATTCCTTGAGCGGCTCGAGTTCCGCAAGAAACCGGTCGGCCAATTCCTCGAGGTTCTTGATGAAGGATTCACCAATGCGCGGGACATCAATCTCCGCGGGGCTCGCCAGATCCGCGCCAAGCGTGAACAGATCGTTCTGAATCAGGCCAAGCACCTCGTCCATCTCTTTGTCTGCAATATGAGCGCGCACCATGCCAATCACACAATTCAACTCGTCGACATCTCCGTAAGCGTCGACTCGCAAGCTGGCCTTGCTCACGCGCTCGCCTCCCACAAGAGAGGTCTGCCCCTGGTCGCCTGTCCTCGTGTAGACCCTGCTGATTCGCATTGGTGTTCCGGTTGAAGTGAGAACTCATTCTAGGCGCGCGGTGTGGCGAAGTCAAAGTTGCGGGTTTCGGGTTCAGGGTTCAGGGTTCTGGGTTCCGGGTTCAGGGTTCAGGGTTCCGAGTTCAGGGTTCAGGGTTTCTAGATTCCGGTTCAGGTTCGGCGCCAGCTTCGCGCTTGGGTTATTGGTAAGTACGGAAACCTGAAATCTAAGCGTACCAGAAACCCTGAACCCTGAACTCGAAACCTCAAGAAGTTGCGTGGGCTCGCGGATGTCGGCTACTCTCGCATATCCGCGGAGCGAGAACTGATGGCCCGGATAACGATAGGCATACTCGGATTGGGCACGGTCGGCACCGGTGTCGTCAAGCTGCTCTCGAGCGACCCTCGCTTCAGAGTCAAGTGGGTTGCCGTGCGCGACAAACTGAAGCCGCGCGACGTAGATCTGTCGTCGATACGAGTGACCGACCAGCCGAACGATGTAGTCAACGACCCTGAGGTGGAAATAGTCGTCGAAGTAGCCGGCGGCCTCGACCACATCTACGAGTCGATCAAGCGCGCCATCGACAACGGCAAACACATAGTCACCGCCAACAAAGAAATGATCGCCAGGCACGGCTCGGAGATCTTCAATCTCGCTCATCGCAACAACGTAACCGTGCTGTTCGAAGCGGCAGTCGGCGGCGGAATCCCGCTGATCTCTACCATACAACGCGGGCTGCAAGCGAACGAGATATCCAGCGTGGCGGGGATATTGAATGGCACGACCAACTACATTCTCACGGCGATGGAAGCGCGCGGCCAAAGCTTTGATGAAGCGCTCGCCGGCGCGCAGCAACTCGGATTCGCCGAGGCCGATCCGACCAACGACGTCGAGGGATTCGACGTAGCCTACAAGATTACCATCCTTGCTTCACTCGCATTTGGCCGGTTCGTGGACGCGAGCCAGGTTCATCGCCAGGGCATCACGCGAATAACCGATCTCGATATCGCGATGGCCAGCGAATTCGGATATCGAATCAAGATGATCGGGCTGGCGCGGCGCGGCAACGGTTGTCTCGACGTGCGTGCGCATCCGATGCTGGTGCCGATTCATCATCTCCTCGCGGCGGTGGAAGGCGCAAACAACGCCATCTTCATCAGCGGGAGTGCGGTGGGCGAAGTGATGCTGGTCGGCCCGGGCGCGGGGCAGATGCCGACGGCGAGCGCCATTGTCGGAGACTTGATCAATCTGGCAAGCGCATTGAGACTCCCGGACTTCGCGCCGTATTTTCAGCCGTCGATCGATTCTGAAGAGTTCCCGCTGTGCTCAATCGAAGACAGCGAGAGCGCGTTCTACATTCGGCTGGAAACAGAGGACACGCCCGGGGTGATCGGGAACATCGGACATGCACTTGGAGGGCATCAAGTGAGTCTGCACAGCTTGCTGCAACGCGGGGTCCCGCAGTCGGGACCGGCCACAATCATCTTGCTCACGCATCGGGCGAGTGAGCGCAACGTCGCTCGAGCAATCAAGGAGATCGAAGCGCAGGCGTCGACCAGGCAAGTGGGAGTTGTGCTGAGAGTGTTCGAATGAACCGAGGGTTCAGGGTTCGGGGTTCAGGGTTCAGCGTTTTTGGTTTCTGGTTTCCGGTTTCTGGTCCTCGTTTCTGGTTTAGATTTCAGGGCTCTGTATTACCAATAGCCCAAGCGCGAAACTCACCCGGACCTGAAGCCGAAACGAGAAACCAGAAACCCGGGACTCTGAACCCTGAACCCGGAACCGTTTTTCGGTTTTTATGATTGTTCAAAAGTTCGGTGGAACATCCGTCAAGTCTGTCGCGCGCATTAAGAACGTTGCCGGCATCATCGCGGGCGCGGCCGCTAGCGACTCAGTCGTCGCCGTTGTTTCGGCAATGGGCGATACGACCGACTATTTGGTTAAGCTCGCGCAACAGGCGAGCAACTCGCCCATTCGCCGTGAGCTTGATGCGCTGCTTGCGACGGGTGAGCAGATATCTGCTGCGCTTGTTGCTATGGCTCTCAATGATTTGAATGCACGAGCTGTGTCGCTGACGGGAGCGCAGCTTGGCATAACTACCGAAAGCATCCACACAGCCGCAAGAATCGTGGACATCAACACTGACCGGCTCCGCCGTCATTTGGCTGACGGGTTCATCGTCGTTGCAGCGGGGTTTCAGGGCACAACTACTGAAGGCGATACGACAACGCTGGGCCGCGGTGGCTCGGACACGACTGCGGTTGCGCTTGCGGCCGCGCTCGGCGCGTCGGCGTGCGACATCTTCACCGACGTGAGTGGAGTGTACACCGCTGATCCCAACCTCGTGCCGTCGGCGCGACTGTTGAAAGAGATCTCATACGAGGAGATGCTCGAGATGGCCAGGGTCGGCGCGCAGGTGCTTCACCCTCGCGCGGTCGAGCTCGCGCGAAAACACAGGATTCCGGTTAGGGTGAGAAATACTTTCGACCCCGGCCACCAGGGAACGATTCTCAAAGGAGCTGACGAGATGGAAATCTACCGGCCAGTGAGCGGTGTGACGGTCGATCGGGACCAGGCGAGGCTGGCGATTTTGAAGGTGCCCGATCGCCCGGGCGTCGCCGGTGAAATCTTCGGCTCGCTGGCCGAGCATCGCGTGAGCGTGGATATGATCATCCAGGCGTTTCACGAAGACCGCTTGGTCAACGACATCACCTTCACGGTCAAACGCAGCGACCTTGGCGTAGCGCGGCAGGCGCTCGAAGAGGCGGCGTCACGAACAGGAGCAGAGGGCGTGCTTGCGGATGAAGGCGTGGCGAAGGTGAGCATCGTCGGAGCCGGGCTGATGGACCAACCGGACATTGCAGCTCGAATGTTCTCAGCGCTCGGCCGAGCGGGAATCAACATCAAGATGATCTCGACATCGGAGATTAGGATAAGTTGTGTTGTTAGCGACAAAGAGGCCGAACGCGCTGTTAATCTGGTTCACGACCTCTTTCACCTTGATGAACAGCAATCGACCTGACTTAACAGTACCAGCGACTGAAATCTATGTCCTGCTCCCCGGTTTCGTTAAGGGAACTTTTTCCTTGCACAGTGGACATTCAGACGGATCGTAGGAAGCCACGTCGAGTGTCAGCAGCGACTGGCGCCTCACACCGACATCGACGCCGCCGCCGCTTCGATCTACCATCGAGCCGGCGCCGAGGACGACGCCGTCCGCATTGATCACCGCTTCGATGGTCTCGCGAGTCGAGCCTCCCGTGGTGACGACGTCCTCGACTACGAGGACGCGCTCACCTCGACTCAATCGGAAGCCGCGTCGAAGAGTCATCACGCCTGCCTCGCGTTCCGTGAAAAGCGCCCGCGCTCCAATCGCCCGGGCGGTCTCATGAGCGACGACTATCCCGCCGATGGCCGGAGCGACAACCGCGTCCACCCGGTCGTCGCAAAACTTCGCGGCAAGCTCGCGGCCGACGAACTCTGCGTGCTCAGGGTATTGAAGAACGAGCGCACATTGCAAATAGCGTGAGCTGTGCAAACCGGACGTAAGTTGAAAGTGGCCCTCCAACAACGCGCCGGTTTGTTGAAAGATTTCGAGTAGATGCCGTGCTGTGTCGATCATATCGCTACCGTCGGGTAGATCTGGAGCTCACCGACTTGCTTCGCCAGTAACAGTACCAAACAAAGCTTTTTGAGCAAACGTTCTTTTGTCGGAAGAAGTCTTTTGAGCGGTCGTTCGGAGGCTCCGAAATCTATTTGCGCTGTTATACTCCGTGACCAAGATGATCGAGGCGATGGGATTCATCACCGCTGGCGGCCGAAGTTCGCGCATGGGCAAGGACAAAGCCTGGCTTGAGCTCGGCGGACGACCTTTGATCGAGCACGTGATCGCCGCGCTCGAGCCGGTCACAACGCGCGTTGCGATTATTGCCAACAGCCCTGAGTACGCCCGGCTCGGCTTTCCAGTCTTCGCCGACAGCCAGGCTGGCATCGGTCCGCTCGAAGCGATACGCACGGCGCTGGCAAGCGCGGACACATCACGGATTGTCTTGGCCGGTTGCGATCTTCCGTTTGTTACGGCCGAGCTGTTTAAGTTCTTGTTGAGTATTCCAGGAAGTCAACAAGCGATAGTACCGGTTGGTGCTGATGGAAAACTCGAACCCCTTTGCGCAATCTACAGTTCGGAGGCACTACCCGCCGTAACAGGCCTTATCGCGCGAGACAAGAAAAAGATCAGTCTTCTTTTCGATCAAATCCCGACACGGCTTGTAGCGTTTGAGGAACTGAGGCATCTCGCAGGCTCGCCGCTATTCTTCGAGAACGTCAACACACCTGAAGACTACGCACGGATTAGTGCGAGCCTCCCGCCGCGCAGGCCCACGGACTCTTGAAGTGAGCCTCGACGTGAGCCTTAAGAAAACCCTTGCAATTACCTTGAACAGTTGCTTATACTTGCGACCGCTTCGACCCCTCACGAGCCTCACGGACTACAAGAGGGTGTGAGTGCTGTCAGCATCAAGCTTTGGTTGAAGGCATCATCAGGTCGCCGAGAGTCACTCCAACTCGAGCTTAGATTAGCGTAGAGGAATCAGGGATGTCATTTTTTTGCAGGTTGAGCAGAAGGCACTACTGGTGCACCCCGCACCGGTCGGCGGATAAGCGATTAGTTCAAGTCTGCTACGAGTGTGGAGCCGAGCGTCCAGCGCATGAGATCCAAGACGACTTTGCAGCCGAGCGCCTCAATCATTCACTCGCCTCAGCTAGAACGCAAGCTGTGACGCTTTCCCGCGCTGCTGAAGATTCATCAACGTCATCAGGCAGTCAAGAACGCATTGCTGTGGGGCAAGGCCGCGGAAGGAAATTCTCGCTGGTCAAATAGCAAGGTTCCCGCTGACGATCAATTGCCGAGCTGCCGATCGTTCCGTTCACCGGGTACGGTACTGCGCGAAGATGCAGCGACCAGATGCCGCTGCCGTCATTCCTTAGAGGCCTTCTTAATTCCAAACTTTTCAAGCCGGTACTGAAGCGTGCGAAACGAAAGTCCGAGCAGCTTGGCTGCGCGTGTGATGTTCCAGTTGGTCTGCTCCATCGCTTGAGTAATGAGCGACCGTTCCACTTCGTCGAAGGAGATCCCTTCAGGCGGCAGCTTGAAGTTGAAGGCTGCTGCTGATGTTCCTTCTTGACGGATCTCGACCGGCAGGTCTTCCACCTCGATCTCGTTTCCTTCGCATAACAGTATTGCGCGCTCGATAGCGGACTCGAGCTGGCGCACGTTGCCCGGCCACGAGTAGCTCATTATCAAATTGCGCGCGCCCGCAGTCAGCCCTAGGATTGCACGGTGGGCGCCGGCAGCATGCTTGGCGATAAAGAAGTCTACCAGCGGCGGAATGTCGTCGCGGCGATTGCGCAGCGGAGGGATCACAATCGGGATGATGTTCAAGCGATAGTAGAGGTCTTCACGGAAACGTCCGTCTTTTACCATCGCCTCGAGGTCCCGGTTGGTAGCTGCGATGACCCGCACGTCGACCTTGATTGGCCTCGTCCCGCCCACTCGCATGATCTCTCTCTCCTGAAGCGCGCGGAGAATCTTGGCCTGCATGCTTATGTTGAGGTCGCCGATTTCATCAAGGAACAGAGTACCCTGGTCGGCAGTTTCGAACTGGCCTTTTTTCTGCGTGTGCGCGCCGGTGAACGAACCCTTTTCATGACCGAACAACTCGGACTCGATAAGATTCTCATTGATCGCCGCGCAGTTCACGGCTTGAAACACCTCGTTTGCTCGTGGGCTGGCCTTGTGAATAGCGCGAGCGACGCGCTCCTTTCCGACCCCAGAATCGCCGCGGATCATCACCGTTGAGGAGGAAGCCGCCACCTTCAGGATCATCTTCTTAACGCGTTCCATCTCTTCTGACTGACCGATGATCTCGTCGTCGATTCGGTTCAAGCGGCCGAGTGCGTTTTGAACCACCTTGAGCAACTGATCACGGTCAATCGGCTTCTCGAGGTAGTCGAACGCGCCGCCGCGGAGGGCTTCCTTTACCGAGTCGACTGAGCCGTGCGCCGTCATCATGACCACGATGATGGACGGGTCCAGCTTGAGCAACTCGTTCAAAAGCATCAGCCCATCCATTCCGGTCATCTTGTAATCGGTGAGCACCAGATCGAATTGGTTTTCGCGTGCGAACCGCAGGGCTTGCTCGCCGCTTTGAGCGGCTGTCACCCGGTAGCCATCGTCTTCGAGAATTAACGTATATATTTCGCGCTGGTTCCTCTCGTCGTCTACAACCAGCACTTTGTTTCTTGCCATATCTAAGCCTCTCGTGGGTTCCTAGCCGGTCGGATTCGATCCACCCACCAGGCCACTTCTTAAACCTAATCCAGACACTGAAGTCTCAACCTTCAACTGACGCTTTGGCTGGGAGCTTGACGATGAAAGTGGCCCCCCGATGCGCCTCGCTTCGTACCTCGATCGTGCCGTGATGCTCCTCAACTACGGTCCTGGTCACTGCCAGCCCCAGGCCAAAGCCCGCCTGCTTGGTGGAGAAGTAGGGCTCGAAGATTTTACTCAAAGCTTCCTCGCTGATGCCAACCCCGGTATCGCTCACCGTTACTTCAACTGTCCCGTCCACCTTGGCAACGTGCGCGCGGAGACACCCACCAGCAGGCATTGCCTGAAGTGCGTTAATCGCGATGTTCGAGAAGCACGACTTCAATCGCTCGCGGTCGCCTCGCACCTCAACGGGCGATGGATCTCCTTCAAGCGTTAGTTCAACGCCCTGTTCTTCAGCTTGCGGGCGAACGAGCGTAATCGTTTCATCGACTAGTTTGCGGATGTCGACCGTCTCGACTGCCAAACGCGCGGGACGCCCGTAATTGAGCAGGTCGCTGACGAGACGCTTGAGCCGCGCTACCTCGTCTCGGATCGAAGCGAGTATGCGCGTGAGTTGTTCTCGCCGTTTCTCATCCTCGGGAGCGTACTTCGTTGCGACGTGGTCAATCGACAGATTTATCACGTTGAGCGGATTGCGAATCTCGTGCGCGACAGCCTGGGTGAGTCTTCCGATTGCCGCCTGGCGCTCGGCGTTGTTCAACTTCTCCTCGAGCTCGCGCTTTGACTTCAACCCCGCGATCATCTCATTGAACGTGCTTGCAAGCTGTCCTACCTCGTCGCGTCGCCTGATATCGACCTGAAAATCCAGATCACCGGCAGCAACGCGCTGCGCGGCGCTCGCAAGTTTTTGAATCGGCCTCGTAAAGCTCCAGCCGATTATTACCGCGATCGCCAGCGCGAGCATCAGAAGCCCAGTAGTAACCAACAGCCTGACGTTAGACAGTTCCCGGCTTCTGTCCGCCAGCGTCCGCGAAGCATTATCGATTTGGTTTATGATTGCTTGTTGCTTCGTGACGATCACTATCCAGTACAGTCCCTTTGAAGAGGTGAAGGGTATGTCATAGGTCTTGAACGAACTGCCCTGAATCTCGACTTGGCCCTCGACGGGGTCTCCTGGGTTTTCTTGAATCACTTCAGTATCGGGAACTGGTATTGACCCGCCTATCTTCTCTTCGAGGGTCGTATCGCTGACGGCGCCGTGTTCATCGGCAACGATTATGTGCTGCACCGTTTCTGGGAGCTCAACCTCTCCAGCCTGAATTTGCTTGTAAAGATATCGTTCTGAATTCAGGTTCTTAATCGCCATGCCAATTGCTTTGGCAAAATCGCTGAAGCCCTTGTTAACCGCGTCCTTGACTTGCTCGCTTTGCTGAGCCACTTCCTCGGCAGCCCGCTTCTGCGCCCACTTGTCGAGCGCCAGCACGAGGACTATTGTGAGCAACAGAAACGAAGTAAGCAGCAACATCAGCCGCACGCGGAAGCTCATGAAAAACTTTACCCTGTCAGACATGACTTGAACCTTTGCGGTTTTGATGCTGCTTGAGCAATCCGATGTTGCGCCGGCGAAGCATCGCTCGTTGCATAATAGCACAAACCTTTGAGTGCTATGACGCGGGCGATGCTGCTCTATCACCGAGGCCGGAATGTCGTTCCCAGTCTTCGACTGAGACTCGCGGCGCTGCGGATGCCTTGCTGCGTCCATCGCTCGATAATAGAATGACTACTAGAAGCGGGAGTGGGCGTTTCGGTATTCGACAGATTCTAGCGCCCCAGATTGCGAGAGGCCTGCGAGGAGGACTACATGACTTACACGACCCGGAGTTCCATTAGATTCGCGATCGTTGGCTTGATCCTGAGTCTCTGCGGCAGTGCGGCGCTTGGGCAGGAGCCGGCTGACAAAACTATTCACCCTACGATCCGCGTGACCGGCGACGCGACTGTCACGGTCAAACCCGATCAAGCCGAGATAAGCATAGGCGTCGTTACCCAGTCGCAAACCGCGCAGGCGGCCGCCGCTCAAAATGCTCAGAAGCAGGACACAGTTATTTCCGAGCTCAGGAAGGTGCTCGGATCGAGCGCTGAGATCAAGACTATCAGCTACTCGCTCAGCCCAAACTATCGCTATCCGAAGGAGGGAGGGCAGCCGACGATTAGTGGCTACACCGCTTCGAATATCGTTCAGGTTAAGACCGCGAATCTCGAGCAGGTGGGAAAGGTGATTGATCTTGCGACCGGGTCGGGGGCGAACAACATTCAATCGCTTCGCTTCACTCTGAAGGACGAGCAGGCCGCGCGAACCCAGGCATTGCAGGAGGCTTCGACCAAAGCAAGGTCTAAGGCCCAGGCAATCGCTTCAGCGCTGGGGCTGAAGATTCAGCGCATCCTCCGCGTCGAAGAAGGGGGCCCGACGACACGCCCGATGATGGAGTATGCAGCCGAGCTTGGAGCTATGCGAGCTCAAGCCGCTCCTACTCCGATTGAGTCCGGCTCGATCGATGTTCGCGCGACCGTCACGCTTACCGTAGAGGTTGCTCCGTAGGCCAACGGCCTAGCCAAACTTAAAGTAATCTCTAAATGATAAGAAGGACGCGGTTGTGTCCGGACGGTTTCGAATCGAAGCTGAAGGCCACGAGTTCGTGCTTGGCCCGGGTGACATGCTTGAGATCCACGCCGGCGTTGTCCACAACGCTGAAGTCATTGGCAGCGTGACAGTCGTGAGCTTGGATGCGAGCAAGGGCTAGGGCATCACTTGAGGAACCAGCTCGCGACGCTGACATTCCCCATCAAGAGTCGCGGCGACGACCTTTGATGATTCACGTTAAGGAATGGAGCGGGTGACGGGGCTCGAACCCGCAACTTTCAGCTTGGGAAGCTGACACTCTACCATTGAGTTACACCCGCTCAAATCGCAAGTCTCAGTTGACCAGCGCTATGTTAGAGCGCGCTCACGATCATTGTCAATGAAGCCGTATTCAAGGCAGCCCCGGCACCGCATAGCGCGCGACAAAAAGGAACGCGAACACATAGATCAACCAGTGAGCCTCCCGGGCGCGTACGGTGACAAGCTTCAAAAGCGCATATGAGATAAACCCGAAATGTGTTCCCCGCCAAGCCGAACCCACGGTCCCAACCGCATCTGCCTTTTCGGGCCATCAAAACTACGGTCGCCGCCAGGCCGACTAAGGCAACCAGCGCAGGCTTGCTGCCGAGATGGCCAAGCGTGACAAACGTGTTCGGATCAAGGCGCACAAGCCCCGCCCACTCCATACCAATCAGAGTTATCAACAAACCTATTCCAACCGCGATTGCGGACTTGAGAGACGCGGGGACCGCTGCGACGATCAGCTCCCTTAGCCCAAACGAAGCAGTCGCAACAAAGACAATCCCGGAAACCAGCACTGCACCGAGCGCCGTTCGCCACGGAACCTTCATCGTCAACACGACGACATATGCAAAAAAGAAGTTGTGCCCCATCGCAGGGGCGACGGCAACGGGGTAGTTGGCTAGAAACGCCATCAGCACGGTCGCGAACGCCGTAATCAGACAAGTCGATGTGAAGACCGCACCGGAGTCCATTCCCGCCGCGCCAAGCACGACGGGCTGAACAAAGATGATGTAGGAACATCGTCGCGAAGGTCGTGACTCCAGCAAGCGCCTCGGTGCGAAGGGTAGTACCGTTTTCTTCGAGCTTAAAGTATTCGTTCAGCATCGACAGAGAGCTAATGTAAAATCATAATCTGGGGCTTAATTCTTATGACCGTGCGGGCTCTTCTTGGGCCGTATGGGTATTCCGCACTCTGGCTCCGCCGGTTCATTCGTCAGTGCGCCGCTTGGTGACGTGCGGCTTGAGCTTGGCGTAAGTATCGAGGACTTCTTGCTTGTGGTGCGGACTGCTCTTATCGAGGATGACGTGGCGGACCATGACTAAAAGCTTCTCGCGCTTGCCGGCGAAGCGGCCCGTGAGCGGGTTCTGACCGGTTACGTCCACCAACCCTTCTCGCACCCATTGCCAGAACTGCTTTTGCGTAGTCCAGAACTCGTTGTCATTGGCGCAGACTATTCTTGCCGTCTTCTTCACTTTTACTCTACATGCCATCCAAGCTGAACAAGCCGAGACTCCGGCGTCTTGACAGTTGATTCTACTCCCGGCTGAAGAGAACAATTCCTCCCAGCACTTCAGCGACGCGAGCACCGATGTCAGCGGGACTCCTCACGACGTGAATTCCCGCAGCTTCCATCGCAGTCATTTTTTCCGCGGCAGTTCCCTTCCCGCCTGCTATGATCGCGCCCGCGTGTCCCATCCGGCGACCGGGCGGCGCCGTCTGGCCGGCGATGAATCCGACCACCGGCTTGGTCATGTGATCGCGCACGAACTCGGCGGCCTGCTCTTCAGCCGTGCCGCCTATCTCTCCGATCATCACAACGGCATCGGTCTCGGTGTCATCTTGAAAGAGCTTGAGAGCGTCGACAAAATTCGTGCCGATGACCGGGTCGCCGCCTATCCCAATCGCTGTCGATTGGCCAAGACCGAGATTCGTCAGTTGATGTACCGCTTCATAGGTAAGCGTTCCACTTCGCGAGACAACTCCGACTCGACCCTCGGCATGAATGTGGGCGGGCATGATTCCGATCTTGCAGCGCCCAGGTGAAATTATCCCTGGGCAATTTGGGCCTAACAGCCGCGTCGTGCGATCACGCAAATAATGGAAAGCGCGAACCATGTCCAGAGCAGGTATGCCTTCGGTTATGCAAACGGCGAGTGCCAGCCCCGCGTCCGCTGCTTCCATAATAGCGTCCGCCGCAAAAGGCGGAGGAACATATATCACGCTTGCATTAGCGCCGGCCTCTTTGACGGCTTCCGCAACCGTGTCGAAGATCGGAACGCCCTCGTGTTCCGTTCCGCCTTTGCCTGGTGTCACGCCCGCGACGACTCTTGTGCCGTAGGCGATCATCTGGCCGGTATGAAAGGACCCTTCTTTCCCGGTAATACCCTGGACCACAACGCGCGTGTTTCGGTCAACAAGTATGCTCAAGTCAATCTCCTGCGGTTTAGCTTTCGCATGGATCCCGATGAACCTCAAAGGACGAGAATATACCATGAAGCGGTGAGAGGTGCCGAGTTGAAGCCCGACGGAATGCCCGACGGAATGCCCGACGGAATGCCCGACGGAATGCCCGACGGAATGCCCGAC
>JBBPIG010000026.1:52756-94656 GCA_038040445.1 Acidobacteriota bacterium
GGAATGAATGATGCGACTACGCCTATTTCCTTCGCACCAAATCTCGCGAGTCGCTTACACATAGGACCCGCCGGTCACCAGCAGGATATGTCCGGTTACATAATCGGCAAGCGGCGAAGCGAGGAATAACACCGGCCCTGCGGCCTCACCCGGGCTGCCCGCGCGACCTAGTGGGATAAATTGAGCGGCCATCTGGCGCATCTGTTCAGGGATGCCAAGCTCCACTTGCTTGCCCGCGCGTTCGATTGTCTCCTGCTTCTCCTTGGCTTGGGTGAGCCGCGTGTCGATGAAACCGTACGCGACCGCATTCACATTGACGTTGAAGCGGCCCCATTCTTTGGCGATCGTCTTTGTCACCCCGACGATCCCCATCTTGCCCGCGGAGTAGTTGACCTGGCCCGCATTCCCGGCTACGCCCGAGGTCGAAGAGACGTTTATAATCTTTCGCTGTACCCGCCTGCCTTCAGCGATCTCCTGTTTGGCTGCGTCGCGCATATACGGGGCCGCCGCGCGGATGATGCGAAACGGCGCGGTCAGATGCACGTCGATCATCGCGTACCATTGTTCGTCGGTCATATTTTGTATGACGGCGTCCCAGGTATAGCCTGCGTTGTTGACGATGACGTCGATTCCGCCGAAGGCTTCGGCGGCAGTCTTAACCAGCCGATCGGGAAACTCCACATCGGTGACGCTGCCAGCGCAAACGACAGCCTTGCCGCCAGCGTGAATGATTTCCTTGGCTGTCGCTGCCGCCACTTCCTCGTCGATATCATTGACCACAACCGAAGCTCCGTGATCAGCAAAGAGCTTCGCGATACTGCGTCCAATGCCGCGGCCGGAACCGGTAACGATTGCGGATTTGCTCTGAAGAAGTCTGTAATCTGACATCTTGTATCCCCTTCGATCGATCTGTGAGTCGCCACTGCGACTATTCGTAGCGCGTGATGATACACGAGGCAATGGGGAAGACGAAAGCAGATTGTACCGGCAGTAGATTGAAGCGGATTAGTAAGAACGCGCGATTGCTCACCGGCAGGCCCCTGGGAGCGCAGGCATCCCTGCCTGCTCGGCTTGCGCGAGAAGAGGCAGGCACGGATGCCTGCGCTCCCAAGGGCTTTACGTTATACAGATCCCGCCATCCACAGGGATCACCACGCCGTTAACATAAGCGCCGGCTCTTGACGCGAGATAGATAGCTACTCCAGCCATGTCCGGTGGGGAACCGATTCGCCCAAGCGGACAGTCGGCTTCAATCTGCTTCCGGAAATTATCGAGCAGCCATTTGGTCATCTGGCTTTCGAAGGGGCCGGGCGCGATTGCATTGACGGTGATGCCGCGCGGGCCGAGCTTTACGGCAAGCACTCGCGTCATATGGTGGACCGCGGCTTTGCTTGGAGCGTAGGCGTAGTTCTCGACGCTCGGCGCCTTGAGTCCATCGATCGAGCCAATGTTGATCACTCTGGCAGGATTATCGGGACGGGCGGCTTTCTCCAGTAGCGGTATAAAGTCCCTTGTAAGAAAAAAGACTGACTTGACGTTGGTGTCCATAACCTTATCAAAGCCGGATTCCGGATAGTCTTCCAACGGAGCACCCCAGGCCGCGCCGGCGTTGTTCACCAGAACGTGCAGCGCCCCCTCTCGCGCCGACACCTCGCGAACGAGTACCCCGCGCCCTTCGGTTGTAGACAAGTCAGCGGGAATCGAGACACACTGGCCTATCTTTGAGAGCGCTTCGGCCACGGCATCGCAAACTTCTTTCTTGCGGGATGATATGTAGACCTTCGCGCCAGCCTCGACGAAGCCACGCGCTATCATTAGCCCTATCCCGCGAGAGCCGCCGGTAACAAGAGCGACCTTGCCCTTGATCGAAAATAAATCTTGAACGTTGATCGCCTGATCGTGATCGCTCATTAGTCCTCCTGACCTTGAACTCGAGTGTTTTCGGTCTGCCTCATCGTCGACAAGCTTCAAGTGGTTCCCATGGCTTCCGCGGTCTGAAAAAAGAAGCAGCAAAATATAGCACACGCTTAGAAGCCCTGTGAAGTTTTGAGGATTGTTAAGGCTCTTCTTTTTTTCTGTTGCCGCCAGGAGATTTTCCCTGATTGACAACAGTAGGCACCTGCGATAATATGCCGCCCGACTGGCCGGTCGGGATCAGAGTCCGGGCCAGTATTTCGCAATTCTTCTTCTTACAGGCAAGTTTTTATCGAGTTTCTTTAGCGGACCTGCTCATGCTTTCAGGGGCGGATCCGCTGTGCCGGTGCAATTCGGGCCTGAGCTAACTTTCTGAAGTCGGCCTCTGTTAGCAATTTACCTGCGGATCTTAGCCTGAGGACTAAGCCCTTGGCTAAGGTCATTGAGCAACTCTCTTTTGCAGGATGAGAGGCGCTACTCTCACCCTTTCTCGCTAGGTCTCAGGCGGACACACGCCTGCAAAAAAAGGCGTCGCATCATCCTTCAATGGTGCAGCCACAAGGAGAAAGTCTATGCAGACTCACGTCAACCATTTATTCCGCTCGCTTGCGATGTTGGTCTTGTTGATGGCTATGGGTATCCAGGCCTTTGCTCAAAACGCGACTGGGGCGATCAAAGGAGTCGTTAAAGACCAAAATGATGCAGTAGTCACGAATGCTGCCGTCACCGCGACGAACAAGGCAACCGGCGCCGTCCGCACGATGAACGCCGGAGGTGATGGCATTTATGCGCTCGAGAGCCTCGTGCCGGGAGAATATGAAGTTAAAGCCGAGCATCAGGGATTCTCTACTCAGATTCAGACGCTGACTGTGGAGGTCGGCGCCACCACGACCGCCAACTTCTCAATGACCGTCGGCGTAGTTACCCAGGTCGTCGAGGTGACTGCCGAGGCCCCGGTCATCAACACAACCGATACCGTTGTCGGCGGCGTTATCAGCCGGCATCAAGTCGAGAACCTGCCTACGAACGGGCGAAGTTTTCTATCGATCGCGTTGTTGGAGCCCGGCGTATCGGTGAATTACAACGCCAACTCCGGAGTTGCCAACCCCAATAGCTACTTCACCGTCTCGGTGGGAGGAGCCCCTTCCCAGATGACGCTGATTTCTGTCGATGGAGCGAGGGTCAACGACCGCATAACCGGCGGCACTTCGCAGAATTTCTCCAGTGAGACAGTGCAAGAGTTTCAGATCAGCACCACAGCCTTCGACCTCTCCACTGGCACCGTCTCGGCGGGGGCCGTGAACATCGTCTCCAGAACCGGGACCAACAAATTTCACGGGAGCAGCTTCTTCTTTTTCCGCGACCACAATATGGCCGCGTTCCCGGACCTTAAACGCCCGACCGAGTTCTTGGCGAACGGTATAACTCGCCGCAACATACTATGCACAGATCCTGCGTCTGAAGCTTGCAAGCGTGCCCTGGACCCCTTCTTTGTGCGGAGACAGTTTGGAGGCACCATCGGGGGGCCAATCAAGAAGGACAAGATCTTCTTTTTTGCCAACTACGAGCGTAATGACCAGGTGGGGGCGCGTACCATTACCTTTAGCGATGCGGTCCTTTCCGGGTTCAACCATGTCGCGCAGCAGCCCCAGGATGGCCATCTCCTCGGCGTTCGGCTGGACTCTACAATAAACCAGAAGCACACCGCCTATCTGCGAGGCAACATCGATGCCAATGATGGTATAGCTGGGACCAACCTGGAGTCGTCGTGGATCGCTTCCAGCAATTTCGCGTACCAGACCCAAATGGGTCTGACCAGCGTTTTAACGCCAACCGTGGTAAACGATTTCAGGTTCGCCTACTCGTATTTCAGAAACTTCCTCTCTCCGCCGACACTCGCGGAGTGTGAGGCTCTCGGTGGAGGCCCTGGCTCGTGCTTCGGCGTAGGCGGCCCTCGAATTACCTTTTTTGGCGGGCTTTTGATAGGAAACGATCCGAATGCTTTGCAGAATCGCCACCCGCGCACCTTCCAGTGGACAGACAACGTCAACTGGACAAAGGGGTCCCACCGTGTGCGCTTCGGTGGCAACTGGGAACATAGCTACTCCCATGGGGGCTGGGGTCGCAATTACGAAGGAACGTTTGTAGCCTTCAGCCCGACGCAGATTCTGGGCAATCCCGGAACTTTCGGTTCGGCGAATATTCCCGCGAGCTTGCTGACCGGGGGGACGGGTGCAACCTTCGCGGACCTGCTGAAGCTCCCAATGACCGGCAACCTGAGCATGGGAGTCGGGAGCCCGGGCCAGCCTGCCCCTTACAACTACGAGAAGGCCACTGGGAACAATCTCGTTCGCTTCTACATTCAGGACGCCTGGCAGATGTTTAAGGGATTCACGCTCAACTACGGATTGGGTTGGTCGTTCGAGGATAAGGTCTTCTACCACGACCTTGATTTCCCGCCTTCCGGCTACCTGACACCGCTGTTCGGAAATGACTCGGGCAAGGTTCCTCAAAGGTACAAGAACTTTGATCCTGCCTTGGGATTTGCGTGGGCGCTTGGTAACGATCAGAAGACGGTTGTTCGCGCGAGCGCATCTCTTCATCACAACTCCCAAAGCGTGAACTTCTTCAGTCTCGAGCAGCGGAAAATCTTGGGTCCGGCGGGTAACGGACTGCAGCAGGTCACCAGCGTATCGCTGCCGAACCCCGAAAACCCGGCGGGATTTCTAAACTTCACCGCTCCCACTAACTGGACAGTTGGCGACATGCTCAACTATCTGGCAACGGCCAGGGGCCTGTTCCTGGCCGCCCTGCCATTTGACGGAAAGGATCTTGCGTTCCGAGGTGTTGATACCAAAAAGGCGGTTGTCGATGCTCAATTCCTGGATGCGATCTACAATAAGGACTCCGCACGGACGCCCTACACCATACAGGTCGATCTCGGCTTGCAACGCGAGGTAATGCATAACCTTTCGGTTTCGGCTGACTTTGTGATGCGGCGGGGAGTCGGGTTCGGATCTGGACACTCGGGATTCGATCAAATGTTCCCTGACCTCAATCTCTGGAACAGGTTCGTTCCCAACACCTATTCACTTTCCGCCAACGGGACCGCCAATCTTGCCACTCTTGTTCGAAACCCGGTTATTCCGGCCTGTACGGCAGCACAAAATCTGTTGGCACGGACAAATCCGAGAGCCTTTGCAGCGATCCCATGCTCAAACGGAGAAATCCAATATGGGATGCCGGGAATTCTCTCCAAGTATCAGGCCCTGCAGATAAAGGTGGACAAGCGCTTCTCTCATGGCGTCCAGTTCGGGGCGGCCTACTCCCTCTCCCGTTACAAGACGTGGTCGGGCCGGGTCATCGACAACACCGACTTTCACAAAAGTATCGGCACCAGCACTACCAACCCTAGACACCGCTTTACGGCCAGTGGAATCTGGGAGTTGCCCAAGTTAAAGGGCGGCGAGAAATGGATGCGAGGCATCCTGAATGACTGGCAGGTGTCAACGATTGTGCAAATGGCAACTGCGGCTCCGGTTTCGGTCAACATAAGCGGGGGTAACGCCTCTTTCGGCGGAATTGGCTTTGGTGGCTTTGATATCGAAGGGGACGGTACCTTTACGTTCCGCCTCCCCGGTTCAACTATCGGCTCATTCGGCCATAACCTGAGCCCTAATGACATCAGGCGGCTAGTGAACGAATACAACGCCACCTACGCGGCGCCGCAGAACACGCCGTTGACGGGTATTCCGAAGGGCCCGCAGCGCGATATCATCGGTACCGCGTTCCCGTTTATTGTCTTACCGCAGAAATTCGCTTTTGGCGACAGCTTCATGACGCACGATCTCCGCGTGACGCGCGTCATCCCGATTCGTGAAAACATCAGGCTCAACTTGATCGCGGAGGGCTTCAACATCTTCAACATCGCGAACCTGACCGGTTTCAGCGGTACTCTGGATCAATGGATTCGGCCCACCGCAACGGCACCCGGTCGTAACCCGGATTTCAACTTTGGTCAGCCTACCGGCCGGGTCAATTCGATTTTCGGCTCCGGCGGCCCCCGCGCATTCCAGTTCGCTGCGAGGTTGAGCTTCTAGGCTAAGCCTTTTAATCGGGGCGGCGGGGAGACTCTCCGCGCCGCCCCGCTTCAGAAAACCCGCACGAAGTCCCTTATCTCCGCACCATTGAAAAATGACATCGGACCACGTGGGCATCGGATCGTTCGAACCAACAAAATGGGGTGGGGATCGACCATGTTGAGATACGCCATCCAGCAAAGGACAAACAAACTTGCGAGAAAGAGGCTGACATGAAACGAATTACGGTCTTATCGCTGATCGCCACAATGTTCTTCACGTTCACCATCGGAGATGGCCGAGTGGTCGCGCAGTCAGCAAAGCCGGGGCTGCCAACAGCCAGACCAGAGCAGGTCGGGATGTCAGCCGAACGGCTGGCGCGCATTCGCAAAGCGATGCAGCGCTATGTGGATCGCGGGCTGGTTCCCGGCGTGGTCACGCTCGTGGCCCGGCGCGGCCGCGTGGTCAGTTTCGATGCGATCGGTTATCGCGATGTTGAATCCAAGGCTCCGATGACCACTGACACCATCTTTCGTATTGCGTCGATGACCAAACCCATTGCCTCCACCGGTCTGATGATGCTGTACGAAGAAGGACACTTTCTGCTTTCTGATCCGATCTCAAAGTTCCTTCCCGAGTTTGACAACATGAAGATCGCGCAGGCCGCGCAGCCTTCAGCAGGTAAGGACGCGCCTTACAACCTCGTGCCTGCAACGCGGCCGATCACTTTCAAACACGTTCTGACACACACGGCCGGATTCCCGAATAACTATCGGGGAATCACTCGGGCGGAGTTCACAAAGAACTACCCGCGGAAGAACACGAACGAAACCATCGTCGATGTAGTGAAGCGGCTCGCCACGATGCCGCTCAATTTCAATCCGGGCGAGGCGTGGGAGTACGGCCCGGCGACCGATGTCGTCGGCCGCCTCGTTGAAGTCATTTCCGGCATGACGCTTGACGAGTATCTGCGCAAGAGAATTTTCGAGCCGCTGAAGATGAGCGATACCCATTTCTATCTCCCAGCGGCCAAGCTGAATCGTTTCGCCGCGAACTATCAACCTGACGCTACGAACGGGAATAAGCTCAAGCTGGTCGAGGCGCCCAACGCCGAGAGCCGATACGTCAAAGAGCCGCACAACTACTTTTCCGGCGCGGGCGGTCTGGCTTCGACTGCGGCTGACTATCTCCGGTTTCATCAGATGATGCTCAACGGCGGAGAGCTTGACGGCGTGCGCATCCTGGGCCGCAAGACGGTCGAGTTGATGACGACCAATCACATCGGCGATCTGCCGGTCTGGTTGACGGGACCGGGCTTCGGTTTCGGCTTGGGTTACAGCGTTGTCAAGGACATCGGCGTGACGGGCCAGGCTGGTTCGGCGGGCGCTTACGGCTGGGGAGGCGCGTTCTGCACCTATTTCCAGGTCGATCCGAAAGAGGAGCTGATCGGCATCGTTATGACGCAGGTGCGGCCTTACGACCACCTGAACATCCGCCAGGAGTTTATGGCGCTGGCCAATCAGTCCATCGTCGATAGCGCCAAACCCGGGTCGCTGACTGCGAGCCGTGCCCCGATGCGTTGAGGGCGAATCGCGGAAGGATGACAAGCAACAAAGAACAAGTACAACCCCGGCCCCCATGGCGAGAGTGCGATCGGGAGGCCAGACGCGGGATGAGATGCTGGCAGGCTATTTTAGAACACTCGATAGATAGCCAAAATCTCACACGAGAAACGGCGAAGGCAGGAGGGGCGGCTTCCAAATAATCGTGGAAGTAGGAAGACAGCCGCGCCAAAGAAAGCACGAATCTGTGAAGAACCGGTGTCCGTTCGTAGCTAGCTAGCCGTCGGCTCGCACCCAACCGTAAGCTCTGTTTGAAGCCTGGCCACCCTCCTCTTTGTAAACCTTTTTGAATTTCGTCAGCGCGTCCGCGGGCAGACCATTGCGCTTTGCCTTCAGGTCTACCTTGTAGAGCTTCGCGGCGTTCAATCCGAGGATCCTGGATCTGTCTTCCCTGGTCAGCTTCTTGTAGCCGAACTTCTCGCACATCTCGTCGGTGAATTGAAATCGCTTGAAGAGATCTATCGCCCATTGCGGTGAACCCCACCACAGGCAATCCGTTCCCCAGATGACATGATCGGCGCCGTAGTTTTTGATGTTCTTCCCCATAAGGTGCTGGCACATCGCTGGATTCTCGACGGCGAGCAGCCCGAACGACGATCCGATTTCGCAGTAGACATTGCTGATCTTCGGATTCCTCTCCTTGATGTCCATCAGCACGTTGTGCCACAAGAAGTCGCCGGTGGTCGCGTTGAACTCGTTGTCAGCGACGTAATTCGGCTCGTTTGGCCCGTGCTTCAACGCCGAGTGATAGATCACAAAAGTTAGATCGGGATTCTGAAGCGCGGCCTTCTCCACGTCCTTGGGGTTGGCCAGGTGTCCCAGAGTGCGCGACTGATAAGAGAAGCCCTTGTGGACGCTGAACAGCCTGAGCCCCAACTGCCGTGACTTCTCATAGAATTTCGCCGACATGTCATCATCGAGCTGGAAGCCCCCGCCGCTCGATCCGGGATCGGTGTGACAATACCATTTCCACGAGTCGATTCCGTAAAGCTTCACCTCGCGCTCCATCTGCTCCCAAAGTGCCGGCCAATCGGGCTGGTTTTTTACCTTGTCCCAATAGTGGTTTGGCGCGCAGTTGCCCTGAGAAAGGGAGCGCTGGCAGCCGGCCAGTTCGTTGAGGTCTTTCTTGCGCTTGGCCATCAACCAGCTCGGCAGCGCGGTGCGGCTTCGGTCGGCGCCCTCGAGCACCTTGCCGTCCACGCCCCGCTGCTTCTCTTTAGTCGGCACGCCGCTGATCACGATCATGCTGGTTTCGCTGTCGAAGAATATCTCTTTCACGAAGTTGTGAAAGCTGTAGGCTTCTGCGTCGCCTTTCAGGTTGAAGCCCATGTTCTTGAGGAACTCATATTGGCGAAACCCACCGCCGGAGCCGGCGCGACGTTCCACTCCCAAATCGTAGGAGTTGGTGAAGTGAGTTTGAACGTCGAGGATAAAGTAGTCGCCCTTCGGCCATTTTTCGGACGTCGCCGCGGGCTCGAAAGCCTCTGCCGCATCAACCTCCCAATAATCGCCATGTACCGCGTTCATGGCGAGCACCGCAGTCGCAAACCCCATGGACGAACGCATGAAGTCGCGGCGGTTCATTCCCAGCCGCTTAGCATTCTCCGCGCCCCATTTACCGATCAGGTGCTCGACCTGTTGCTGCTTCTTGCTCTGGGGCCGCGGGAGGATCTCTTCATTCGACACGACCTGAGTCGGTATGGGCGAATCAACTCCCTTCAACTCATCGCGCTTGTATTTCGGTATCCACATGGCATTTGCCTCCTGTTTGAGGTTCAGAGTTCAAGCTTTAGCTTGCCCCCCCACGAACGGCAGGCAACCTAAAGGTTGAACTCCGAACCGGCATTCGGACTATTTGCTGACCGCGACTCTGGCATAGATCGCACTGCCGAGCCGAACGAAAGGTCCGCCGTTCTCCGACAGCTCTTCTGTAACGGTGAATGAGTGCGCGGCGACGATCGAGATGACTCGCTTCAAAAGGAGCGTCTGTCCTTTCACCTTGATGGGATCGACGGTGAAGCGGATCGAGATTGGGCTGCGCCAGTCGGCCTTACTTTGAATCTGAATGCCGTTGGCGATGCGCTCGGAGAAAGTCATCATCTTGGTTCCGTCATCGAAAGTGATCACGGCGGTTTCAGCGAAAGCCTTGCCGTCAGCTTTTCCTTCGGTGCGCGCATCGAGAGACTTACCATCAGGCAGAAGTGTGAACGTAGTCGTTCCTTCCCTGGGCGCGGGCCCTAGCGCGCTCTCACGGCCGATCCAGTTGAAGCTCCATTGCCCGACAAAGTAACTGATTGACTGTTTTTGCTGCGGCTGGGGTACCTCTCGCCTGGGCTGCGCCGGAGGAGGCTGCGATTGCTGCTGCCCCGGGGGCGCGTCACCACCTCGTTTCATGTCGAAATCGAAACCGTAGGTCTGCCCGCCGAACTCGGCTTCGCCCTTTCCCTTCATCGTGTCGCCCTGCACAACGAAGTCGTAGGTGATGGCCACATTGCCCTGCGGCGTCTCTATTTCAGTCCTGGCGGTCACCTTTTCGCCTTCCAGCTTGATGTCCTTGAGAGAAGCATCCATGCCTGGCCGCAAGCCTGTGATGGTACCGGTGTACTTCTCGCCTTCCTTTTTGAAAGTGGCCACAGCCGCTTGCCTCCCTTGTAGCCCTTCGACGGTGCCGACCCAACGGCCCTCCAGCCGGACGGGTGACTGGCCCGGCGTCGCGAAACATTGAGTCAAAATCATCGCTACAACAACGAGTGCTCTACGCATTAACTCCATCCTCCGAGTATAAAATGAGATTCCTGGGAGCGCAGGCATCCTGCCTGCCTTTGATCCCGTTAACCAATTGTTTTCTTTTCGAGCAACGCCATGCAGGCAAGGATGCCTGCGCTCCCAAGTACAGAAACGGGCGGCCCTCCCGCACGGAGACCGCCCGCTATGTTCTCGAACGTCGCCACCCGATCTCACTTGGCCGAAGGCGATTTAGCGACGGCCGTCTCGCGCTGTTCAGCATCACGGGTAAAACTGAACCAGCCTATCATCATCTCTTCCCAGGTCTGATCGCCCCAACGCACTTCCTTGGTCGGATCCGGATTGAATTTGTTCTTAGTCGAGTTGTCAAAGTGCGCCACACAATCCAGTCGCGTCCCCTTGGGAAGCGCGATCGGTTTCTCCAGCACGTAGGTCAACTGCCAGTTGAAGTCATACTTCGGCACGCTGAGCAGGACCTCTGAACGGCCATCCGGATACACTGCTGTGTAAATAAAATCCTTTCCGCGGAAATGCATATGCGGCATGAAAGACGTCAGATGCACGTCCTCTTTGAACGTAGTTGATGACTTCACCTCGTGGCTGGCCTCTCCCGGCGGAATAACAAAGCGCGCGTTCAAGGCATTGCCCGTAACCAGCGTCCGAGTCGGAGGCTCCTTGGTGAAGACCAGCCCGATGCTCGTGCGGTCTTTTGTCGCTTCCCCGTTTGTCGTGTAGTGCATTTGGAAGACTATGCTCGAGCCCGCTTTGATAAGCCGCGCAGTGCCGGGACTAAAGACCACGCCGGTCTTGTTTGGTGTGATACCTCCCAACTGGCCCCTGCCCTGCTGCGACTCACCTCCGCCGCCCCCTCGACGCGTGGTGGCGCCAGCTTCCTGAACGAAGGCAATAACGTGATGCACCACGCCGCGGTTGCCGGGCCTGATCTCCATCGCCTGAACCCACTTGTCCTCTTTGAAGCCGGTGGGGATCGTGAAGTAACGGTAAGGCACAGTTCCGTCGGCGGGAATCGAGTGCTCTTCCTGCATGGCGAGCACGACGTCGGGCTTGCCGATCGTCCAGCCCTCTACGAACTTCGGCGTCGGCGGCATGTCCTTGTCGTCACCCTTGGGCGAGCCCGCATCAACCCATGCCACTATCGTATCGATCTCTTTTTGAGAAAGACTCGCGTCATTTGAAAACTTTCCGTAGTGCGGATCAGCAGACCAGGGCGGCATCGAGCGCTCCGCCACGCGTTGCCGGATAGACTTGGCCCACGGGCGCACCTCTTGATAGTTGAGCAGAGACATCGGAGCGATTTCGCCCGTCCGGTGACACTCGATGCAGCGCTTGTAAAGAATCGGAGCGACGTCCTTGGTGAAAGTCGCGCTGGTTTTAGCAGGCCCGCTCGCAGAGGCTCCAATCACCAGGAGCAAGCTTAGCCCTGCGATAACGGCCCCCAATTTGAGTAAGCGCATTTTCATACACCCTCCTACGAAGAGTTCGGATTGTTGTTAGTCGGCACGAACCGCGCAATGCCGGGCGCGGTCCGTGCCGTTGAAGGTTTACTTGGACGCGGTTTCGGTCCGGAGATTTTGACCATCCATGGTGTAGTCCAACCACCCGATCATCATCTCCTCCCACGTCTGCGGACCCCAGCGAACTTCCTTGGTCGGGTCAGGATTGTATTTGTTCCGTTCGGAGTTGTCGTGGTGCGCGACGCACTCGATGCGGCTGCCCTTTGGCGCGGCGACCGGTTCCTTCATGAAGTAAACCAGTTGCCAGTTGAAATCATACTTCGGCACTTTTAGCAGGATCTTCGAAGTGCCGTCTGGGTACACCAGCTTATACTCGAAGTCCTTCCCGCGAACATGCATGTGCGGCATGAAGCTGACGATGTGAGAGTCTTCCTTAAAGTTAAAGGTCGCTTTTGATTCGTAGTTCGGGTCGCCGGCCGGGATCACCAGATTGCGAGACACCGCGCCGGTTGTGATTACCCGCTTCTCGACCGGACCCTTTGCGAAGTAGACACCTATGCTTGTCCGATCCTTACTGGCCTGTCCGTTTGTCGTGTAGTGCATCTGGAAAATGAGCACGGAGCCTTTCTTGATCAGCTTGGCGTGGCCCGGGCGGAGGTTCAGAGGAGTCATCCCTGGCGCCCAGCCAAGCAGCATTCCGTCCTGAGTGTTACCTCTGCCGCCGGGCTGATTCGATTGCTGAGCAGTTCTTGCTTCGCCTTCGCGGTTGGCGGCTGCGCCAAGGTTGATCTCGCCCGCCGGCGGCAACGGTCCCTGACCAGGTTCGCGCACGCTGACGATCACGTGGTGCACCACGCTCGGATCACCTCGCTTGATCTCAGCAAACTGAACGTACTTGTCTTCGGTGAAGTTGGTGGGCACCACGAAGTGCCTATAGGCAACCACACCGTCCGCGGGCACGCTCGCTTCCAGAGTCATCGCAAGCTCAACGTCCGGCTTCCCGAACTTCCAACCTACATCCGGCAATGGCGGAGCGGCCGGCCGATCCTTTACGTCTCCCTCTTTAGCTCCGGCGTCAACCCAGGCGACGATGGTGTCAATCTCCTTCTGGGAGAGACGGCGGTCGTTGGCGAATTCGCCGTGTTGCGGATCAGCGAGCCAGGGCGGCATCCGGCGCTCAACGACGACCTCGCGAATCGACTTCGCCCAGGGACGAACTTCTTTGTAGTTGAGCAGCGACATTGGAGCGATTTCGCCCGGCCGGTGACACGCGGCGCAGTTCTTGTACAGAATCGACGCGACATCCTTGTTGAAGGTGACTGAGGATGGCGGCTTGTCGCTAGCGCTTGTCGACAACTGGAATAGGAAGACCACGGCCAACAGCAGCCCCGCAGTCAGGCAAAGTCCGCTGGTGCGTTTCATTTTCTCTCCTCTTCTTAAGCGATGACTGAAGTTTTGATTCCACTGATCTCGCTGAACCAGCGAGATGTCCTCTAACTGTTTGTCAACTCTAGCCCTAAGTCGAGCGGTTGTCAATTGAACTATCGCATTGTTGACTAACCACTAATCCGAAATAGCCTGATAAGCGAGTTGCCGGAACTGGGTGCCGTACGTCAGATTCGTGTGGGGCAAAATCTGAATCATGAAAATTCCGATCATCTGCTCCTTGGGATCAATCCAGAAGCGCGTTCCCGCGGCGCCTCCCCAAAAGTACTCGCCCGCCGAACCAATCACTCCGGTCTTCCCGGCGCTGTGACCGACTGCCATTGTGAAGCCGAAGCCGTAGCCCTTTGGCAGCAGGCCGCCGCGCGGCATCTCCCCAAGGTGGTCTGAAGTCATCAACTCAACCGTCTTGCGGCTCAACAGTCGAACGCCGTCAAGCTCCCCTCCGTTGAGCAGCATCTGGCAGAACCGCAAATAGTCCGAAGCGGTTGACACCGATTGCGAGCCGCCGCCGAAATTCACCGCGGGCTTGAGGTAAGAGCTTTGCGCAGGCGTGGTGTTGAGCTTGATGGTCCCACCATCGGCTGGCGCGTAGAGTTTCGAAAACCGGCTCGCCTTCTCAGCCGGCACCGTATAGCCTGTGTCGACCATGCCCAACGGTTTGAAGATCCGTTCTTCGAGGAACTTGTCGTAGGGTTTGCCCGAAACGACTTCGACCAGCCGCGCCAAAACATCCATCGAGAGGCCGTACTCCCACATCGTCCCCGGTTGATGTACCAGCGGCGCCTGGCTGATCTTTTTGACCATTTCGCCGATTGTTTGATCGGTGGAGTTGGTCCCGAGCTTTTCATAAATGAATTTACCTTCCGCGTCTGCGGGCCCTCGGTAATCGATCCCTGAAGTGTGCCGCAGCAGATCGAGGATCGTGATCTCACGCTGAGCAGGAACGCTGTAACGCGTCTTCTTGCCGGTCTGCGGATCGGTTTCGACAACCGCAACCTTCATGTTGGCAAGCTCGGGAAGATACTTGGAGACCGGATCGCTGAGGTAGAACTTACCTTCCTCGTATAGCAGCATCACCGCGACGCCGGTGATCGGCTTGGTCATCGAGTACATGCGGAAGATCGTGTCCTTGCGCATGCTGACCCCGGCCTCTTTGTCCTGAAATCCGTAGGTCTCGAAATAGCCCACCTTGCCTCGGCGCGCGATCAGGCCGATCGCCCCGGCGATATGTCCCTGGGCTACGTGTTCCTTCATCACCGCATTGATGCGATCGAGACGTTCGTTGGAAAGCCCTGTTCCGTTTGGCGCGACTGAGCGAATTCCCTGACCAGCAGCGCCAACCGCCAAAAGTACAACCGCAAAAATCGACATCACGCGAGTAGACGGCTTCATGAGTTTCTCCTTCCGTAACAATTCTTGCTCCTCCGATGTGCTACCGAGAGATGATTCCACCAAGTAAGGCCACGATCTGGCTGCTGCCTTCGATTTAGAGTTCTTTTGAGATGGTTCAAGCGCAGCGGCCAGCCGCTGCGGTTTTATATCAGCAAAAGCAAGAGTGTCAAGCGCGAGGTCCGGCGGGTGCATCAGGGAACTTCCAGCTCGCAAAGATTATGCTTGACGCCTGCGCGCATCCTGGGCTTTAATTCGGACCGAGAAGGCGGCCCCTTCCTCAAAGTGAATCTGAAAGGCAGTTGCTGTTTCAAATGTTGATCTACGGATATCTCTTGATGACGAGCGATATCGTGCTGATTCTGGGCGGCGCGACTATGTATTGGTTTTCCCCCAGGCTTAGACGCCACTGGGCCCTCGGCTATGGTTCGCCGCGATCGATGGTCAATGACGCCACCTGGCAGACAGCAAACAGATTTGCCGGGGCAGCCCTTGCAGTCCTGACGCTGACTGCGATGTCACTCCAGGTTAGCCTGTGGAGCGTGATCGAGTTGAATGATCTAGCCCAAACACTTTCGCTGGCATTGACTCTATCGCTCCCATTCCTCGCAATGTATTTCACCGAAGTGTATCTGGCACGGGTCTTCAGAAACTAATCCCGAAGCATAGATCCGCGAAGATGGTGGCCTGTAACATGCGCTTCACTAGTCAATGAGTGGGGTATCCGCGCAAATCCGCCGAATCAGTCTCACCCGTGGTCTATGCGGCGGTGGCAAATGCGATTCTTACGAACCCATAGACCACCCATGACCGCGGGTTTGACGGATTCGCACCGATTTCGCTTCAAATTGGAGGAACCGTTGGAGCCCATTTCACACTACTATTACTCGCACCGCTTAAAGCTGCACTTCTGGGATTGGGGCAATGAAGGCAAGCCCGCGCTCATCCTGGTTCACGGCGGGTTGGATCACGCTCGCAACTGGGATTGGGTCGCCCGAGCGCTACGCACGCAGTTTCACGTCTATGCAATCGATCTTCGCGGGCACGGCAATAGCCAGTGGGCTCCCGGAGCGCTCTACAGCATAGCCGAGCACGTGCTTGACCTCTCGGCACTCGCCGACATCATCAATGCCTCTCCCATCTACCTGGTCGGCCATTCGTTGGGCGGGATCGTCACCCTGTTCTATTCCGGCGTCTACCCGGATCGAGTAAAGAAAGCGATCTCGATCGAAGGCCTGGGCCCGCCCACCAACCATCGCATATTCCGGCCTGCCTCGGAACGAATGCGCAACTGGATCGAAGCGATTCGACAGACCGAGCGCCGTGACCCGCACAGCTACCCGAGCCTCGATTCAGCGGTCGCCCGAATGAAAGAAGCCAACCCGCATCTTTCAGATGAAGTAGCCCGGCATCTGACGCTTCACGGCACTAACTGGAACGCCGACGGTTCGCTGGTGTGGAAGTTCGACAACTATGCGCGGCCGTTCGCGCCTTACGGTCACAACCGGGAGGACTTCGTCGAGATAATGGGCCAGATCACATGTCCGGTCTTGTTGTTCTGGGGAATGGAAAGCTGGGCGCCCGATCCTGAATCGGACGGCCGCGCTCAGGTCATCAAGAACCAGCGTCTGATCAAAGTCGCCGGCGCCGGTCACTGGGTCCACCACGATCAGTTGGAGGTATTCCTAACAGAGACGATGAAGTTTCTCCTCGAGCCCTGAGGCCGCGACGCTGGGCGCCAGAACACCGCCCCTTCTTCAGCACTATTTGGCTCTTTTCTCTCATCCCAAATTGCGTATAATTGAGCGTTGAAGATTCCTCGGGTAAGACCTTGACTTACCGCTCTTGAGCCTTCCGCGGGTCTCAGCGGCCTGACGATGAATATCAAGGCGTGACACCTGGATGATATCTCAAAGCATCTCCCACTACCGCATCATTGAAAAAATCGGCGCAGGCGGAATGGGCGAGGTTTATCTAGCTGAAGACACGCGCTTGGGCCGCAAGGTCGCCTTAAAAGTGCTACCCGCTCAATTCACCAAGGATGAGAGCCGGTTGCGCCGCTTTGAGAAGGAGGCGCGGGCCACTTCTGCGCTCAATCACCCCAACATCCTTACCGTTTTTGAAGTCGGCCAGACCGAAGACCTGCATTTCATCGCCACAGAATTCATAGAGGGCAAGACGCTGCGTCAATATGCTGCACTCACAAGAATCGAGTTGAGCAAAGCGCTGGATATCAGCATCCAAGTTGCGAGCGCACTATCGGTAGCACATCAGGCGGGTATCGCGCATCGGGACATCAAGCCCGAGAATCTGATGTTACGAGAGGATGGCTATGTAAAAGTGCTCGACTTCGGGTTGGCAAAACTGATCGGGGAAAAAGGCCCAACAACCGACACGGAAGCCGCAACTATCGCCAAGGCCGACACTGCCCCGGGCACAGTTATGGGGACAGCAAACTACATGTCGCCGGAGCAGGTGCGAGGACTGGAAATCGATCCGCGCACTGACATCTTCAGCCTGGGTGTGGTGCTTTATGAGTTGATTGCCCGTCGCCGGCCGTTTGATGGCCCGACACCGACAGACGTGATCGTCGCAATAGTGGCCAAGGAACCTGCGCCCCTCGGTCAGTTCGCGCCAAATGTTCCAAACGAGTTGGAGCGTATTGTTACCAAGGCGCTCGCCAAGGATCGCGAAGAAAGGTATCAATCAGCCAAAGACTTGCTAATTGATCTCAAGCGATTGAAGCAACGTTTAGAGGTTGAGGCTGAAATCTCACGTAGCTTCCCATCAGGAATCGAACGGCAGAGTTCGGGGGAATTGCCGAAGCTTCTCCCTTCGATTGCCGTGTTGCCGTTCGCAAACACGAGCGCAGACCCTGACAACGAGTATTTTTGCGAGGGGCTTGCCGAAGAATTGATAAACGCGCTGGCAAAACTCGACGGGTTGCGGGTGATGGCTCGCACTTCTGCCTTTTCGTTCAAGGGCAAGAATGCCGACGTACGCGAAATAGGCATGAAGCTGAATGTGAGCAGTGTTCTTGAAGGAAGTGTGAGAAAAGTTGGAAATCGGTTGAGAATCATGGCGCAACTCATCAACGTGGCTGATGGCTACCATATTTGGTCAGAACGGTACGATCGCCAGATGGAAGACATATTCGATATTCAGGATGAACTGTCGCTTGCCATTACCAACGCGCTGAAAGTCAGATTGCTCGACACCGAAAGAGCTGCGCTGCTCCAGCGCCGCATAGACAACCCGGAAGCCTATCGGCTGTATCTCCTGGGACGGTTTCATCTCAATAAGTACACGGAAGAGGGGTGCAAGAAGGCCGTCGAATACTTTGAGCAGGCAATTGGGATCGAGCCCGGCTACGCGCCGGCTTACAGCGGGCTCGCGGATTCCTACAGAAGGCTCTGGATCTTTGGCTATATTCCTCCGGACAAGACGGTGCCGCAGTGGAAGACAGCGGCGGCAAAAGCTCTCGAACTCGACGACACCCTGGCCGAAGCTCACGTTTCTCTGGCGTCGCTCAAATGTCTCTATGATTGGGATTGGCGCGGAGCTGAACTCGAATTCAAGCGCGGCATCGAGTTGGATCCAAACAATCCTCTAGCATATCAGAATTATGGCTACGTTTTCATAGCGCGGGGGCAGATGGAAGAAGCATTGGCGCAAAGCCGTCGCGCGCTCGAGCTTGATCCACTCTCGATGACACAGAACACGCATATGGGATATATCCTAGCCTACGCCCGGCAGTACGATCGAGCTCTAGAACGAGGACGCAAGATTATCGAAATCGAGCCTCGGCATCACGGCGGTTATACTCTCATGGGGTACGCATATCGAGCGAAAGAGATGTACAACGAAGCCTTAGAAGTTATCCAGAAATCTATTGCTTTGGGCGGCGGAGCGGTGGCCATGATTATCGCTGCAGGCAGTTACGCAGGAATGGGAAAGCTCGACGAGGCGCGCCAGGGACTCGACAAACTACTGGCGATACGACAGCAAAAATATATGCCCGCATATTTCATAGCGTCGATTTACTCAGCGCTTGGAGATACAGATAGGGCATTCGACTGGCTGGAAAAGGCCTATGAGGAGCACAACGGTTTTCTGGTTTTCCTGAAGGTACAGCAGTCCTTTGACCGCCTGCACTCAGACCCCAGGTTCAACGAACTATTGCGGCGCATCGGATTGCCGCTTGAGACTTCCGTCTCTCGCTAGACGGCGATATTCGCGTCGAAAAGCCGCGAGCGTCGCGCCATCTACGTGGCCTAGCGGAATGACGGGCGCACCCGAACGCTCAACTGACGAGGCGCCCCGAGTGCGTGCCCTCAAACGGACTCCCGAAGTAATAAGCGAACCGCCTATCCATAAGGTTCAACACGTCAAACTCAACGCTAGCCCGACTCAGGTTTGACACGGCCTTAACGCCTGAAAACTCTTCAGTGAGTTAGCAGCTTGCTGAGATCCTTCTCAAGCCCGGTTAGACGATAAACCCCAGCTTCGATTCGCGCGGCATATCCCTCATCCACCAACGCGTGGTTGCCGAGCCCGGCATCGGGGCGCGATAGCCCGGTCACACGCGCCAACTCCCCGGGAACGGTCAGACCCGCCCCTTGTAAGAACGCGCGGGCTATCTCGCACAGCGCCTCGCGACGCGACACCTTTGTCGATAGCTCGTGGGGAAAGCGTCCTTCTGCCAGCGTCCAGATGTAAGTGAACGTCGGTTCGTAAAGGACCTCTGACGGAATGACTTTCATCGCGCGTTGAAGCTCGTCGATGGCTCGCGTGAACCGCGCGCGATCGGTCACCCCTGACTCCGCTCGAAGGTCCCGAGTCCCCATCTCCCATTCGCGGCGAAGGGTTTTGAGAATCGCGCGCGCGCCGGGCGAAAGCAGCTCGGATTCTTTTCTTCGCGGAACTCCCCACAGCACGTTGAAGTGCGGAATGAGTCGCGGCGCTATGAACGTCGACTTTCGCTTCACTAGCTTCGCATAGTAGACACGGCCGCGACGCAAGGCCTCGTCTTTGATGTACCACGCGAGACTCGCTTCGGGGTCCTTCTGAACGTTGCGCGGCATGTAAGCGTCGCGGCGGCCACAGACTGCGATGTAAAGCGAAGGTCCGGGTCTCCGCGAGTCGGTCAACGTCGCGCAGAAGCCCAACGATTCGACAAACTGTTCAGCGCGCACGACGTCCTCGACTCGAAGCTCCGGCATCCGGCGCCACGTCTTGTCGCGATACGCTTCAAACTCTTCTGGAAGGATATGAATCATCGGAGGCAGCGAAGGACCCGGCGGCCAGGAGAATGGCCTCGCCGGGCACGGGTACTCCCGCGTTTTCCAGCATCACGCCGAAGAAGACCACCCAGTAGCCGTATCGTTGGAAGTAGGAGAGGAGGGTTGAGAGCATACCTCGTTGATTGCGGACTGACCGACAGATTGGTTGCGCTATGGCTGCCTATTGAAACCAGCCTGAACAAAGTCGTCATCAAAAGTAAACGCGATACTAGCACCGAGCCGCTTCATCACTATGAAAGATATGCAATCCGTCAGAGAGAAATCCTTGTCCTGATGTTGTTGGAAGTACTGCCACCCTTCGTAGAATAGCGCCTAATCAACATGAACTAGCTCGACGGAAGTGCTAACCAAAAGATTGTTCCCAACCTGAACCGCCTTTGCATGATGCCCTCGACTATTGAAATAGGTAACAACCTCATCGAAGACATAGGATGTCGTCACAAATGACGGAGGCGACTGAATGATGGTTTGCCAGTGCTGTTTGGCCGCCAGATGGTTTTGGTCTTTCGCTAATTCCAGGGCTAACAAATAGCTCGTATCAAGGAAGACTTTGCTCATCGTTGATAGATGTACCGGTCATGTTCCACCGAAGCATCAGTTACATCGTCGTCGATTGGATCTTGGCCAAGCTGAAGGATGGGGTCATTCGCAGGAAGAGGAACGATTACAATCAGACCGTTTTCCTTCCTGATCTCCACTTCCTTGATGCCTTCCAGAAGCCGTTTGGGAATGAGTAGACCTTGATCGGTTACTTCTGTTCTCATAGATCCCTCTCAGCGGAAGTTTATAAGAGCGCATTATAGCACATCTATCTGAAGCCGCCCCCGAGGCTCCGCTCCCCGGTCCTGTTTGTCCAGCATTCTGCGTCAGCAGGCACGTGATCAAGCTTCAACTATGAGGAGCGTACAGCGAGAAGTTTTTTGCGGACTGCAGTCGAGAACTCAACAAAAACGAAATGGCTCTTGTCATAGAGGTAGTCCTCGCCGCTCTCATCGACGATGCGTACTAGATCATCCTTGGCTGCCGTTGGATCCGGTATCACGGGATAGACTTTGCTGAGAATCAGCGACATCTTGTATCCACTGTCGTCAACGCATAACACAAATTCTTTCGTCGATGGCTTCATTATTCTTCCAATAGGCGCGCTTTTCGATATCGGTGGAGGTGGGTCTCTGGTGTAGAGCCCACAAAACCAGCCTCGCCGACGGTGATGCCCACGCGCGAAACGAAAAACCTAAAACCTGAAACCCAAAGTGAGCTGCGTGCGTCGCGCCGGCCGCGAGACTACCGGCAGGCCGAAAAACGGCGAGCTGAGGTTTCCCACGAAGCCAGCGTAGTTAGTCCGATTCAGCACATTGAAAGCAGCGACAGCGAGAGTAATGGCCGGACCTTCGTCTTCTCCTTTCTTTGGCTCTTTCAAGCTGAGCTCTTTGGCCCAACGCAGATCGAGAGTAGCCGCTCCCGGGCCCTGCAGACTATTGCGACGCACGCCCGCTGGCCGGTCGTTAGCCAGGTTGTCGCGATTGTCATCACGCCCGGTCGTGAGGCTGTATGGTCGGCCGCTGGTGAGCGCCAGCGTCATCCCCAGATTCAGCCATTCGCCGGCTTTCATTGTACCCAGCAGGTTGAACCGATGGCGCTCATCGAAATCGGCGCGCGACCACTCGCTCGTCAAATCATAGTTGTTGGCCGGCCGCGAATTGATTCCGCCGGTGTTGTTGTAAGCCCTCCCAAGGTTGTATTGGATAGTCCCGTTAAAGAATCGGCTGATCTTACCGCGCAACATCAACTCCAATGCGTGCGTCTGTGAATGACCCGTCGATTCCACCTGGCGCAGCACGCCGATAGCCGGATCCGGCCGCTCAACCGAGGACGGCAGCGGCGCATTGATATCGCGCGAACGAAACAGCTTGCTCCCGCGCGTATTGATGTAAGTGGCCGTTGCCGTCAGCGATTTGTTGAGTTGTCGCTCCAGACCCATGGTGAATTGAAAGGTATAAGGCGAGCGCAGATTGGGAGCGAACCGGACGATGCTAACGGGTTGCGCTGCAAGCGTGCCCCCGGACGAGAGCGGATCCGGATAACCGGGATCGGTAATATTCACCTGGCGTAATCTGCGGCCGTCAAAGCGCAATCTATCGCCAATTGGACCGGCGCCGGTGCGGTCATAAAAGATCCCCGCCCCGCCCCGCAAAACTGCTTTACGTTTCTTATCCGGCGCGTAGGCGAACGAGAGCCGCGGCGAGAAATTATTCTTGTCGCCCAAATAATTCTGCTTGTCGTAACGCAAGCCCGGCGCGATCGAGAAGTTTGGCCGCACCAGAATATTGTCCTGCACAAACAAGCCGAATTCCTTTTGCCAGAACACCAAATAACCGTCGCCCTGGTTGATGGAAAACAGGAAGGGCCGGTTGTTCAAATAGTCTTCCACTGTGGAGAAGGAAAAGGTGCCGCCAAAGTTGGTCCGGTCACTCAATCCGCGACGGCTGATGTCCGGAATGTTGAGTCCGCTTTTTACAAAGTGTTTGCCATGATTCCACGACAGGATCTCGTTAAGCTGGACGTGGTTTTCGGTCGCGCGCCGATCCGCCTGGCTGCCTCCCCCGGTAAAGGCATCGGGTACGACCAATCTGGGAATGCCCGGCCGCTCGCTGCGCGTCACGTTGTTATCGGTCCCGGCGCGCAAGGTGAATTCATTGACCAGACTGGGCGAGATGATCAGGCGATGGTTGAAAAAAAGCTGGTGCTCGCGGCCATTCGAATTGGTGGCTACTTCAGGAAGATTGAATCCGCCGACGCCGCCATTCCTGGTTGAGTCAACGGTAAACTCATAACGAACCGAGAAGGTCGTTCTTTTGCTCGCCTGATGGTCGATCCGAAAAGACAACTCGGTATCCCGGTTTGGATTGGCCACATTTGCGGAAAACACGCCCGCCGGTGTGCGGGCGAAGACCACCGATTGTAAATCTTCTTCTTCCCTGTCGACGCTGAAAAAGAACGAGGTCTTTTCGCCGCGGCCGAGTGGGCCGGTCAAGGCGCCTTCAAAGATGCGCCGCTGCTCGGGCGGGCGTTCGAGCGCGAAGGCGTTGCGCGCATCGAGCCGAAAATCGCGAAAGATGAAGTTGAACTCGCCGTGATATTCCGGTTCACCGGGTTTGGTAATGACTTCGATCCGCCCTCGTCCCGGCCGGGCGAATTCAGCCGAGTAAGGGTTCTGATTTATCCGCACTTCCTTAATCATCGAGGCCGGGACCTTCCTGGTTGTCTCGAGGCCATCGACCAGAACCGTCGGACCGCCCGATCCAGTCGAACTGGCGTCCACAAGGTTCGCCACGCTGGAAATGATGTCATTACCCAACACCGGCAGGTTTTTTAGCGCCTCGCGATCCAGCTTGATGACACCCAGGTTTTCTTCCGGATTTGTGTTTGCTTGATTGGGCCTATCAGCGACGGCAATCTCTTCGCGCACGTCAGCGATCGGCAACGTAATTTCGAGCGGAGCCGTTGGTTTCGCGCCAATCGTAAGCTGAGTTGTCGTCGGCTTGAATCCATCTTTTCGAATCTCGAGCTCGTAATTGCCGCTCGGCAGGCGCGGGAACCGAAACTCGCCTTTTTGATTGGTTGTCTTTGATTGTTCGGTGCGTTGATCATCTCGCCGAAGAGTAACTTTGGCCTCGGCGATCACTGCCCCGCTCGGATCGATCACAACGCCTGAGACCTCGTACGACTGAGGCGGACTCTGGCCGGGGACCGCGATCGCCGCGATGAGCATTAGCACCAGACAACTTGGTATCCGCCGCGCCAAGCTTTCTTTTGTAGTACGCCGCATTTCGTTATTCTCGCAGTGACCTTTGAACTGCAGATTCAGCAGCGAAATGCTACGGGTGAGTTCAAGAATAGTTGATCCGGCTTCTGAAAACCAAGCGGTTTGAGGACGCCCGACAAAACTTCAGTCCGTTGCAGGTTCTCAACGCCATCAGCCGGACGGCGACAAACTGAAGTTGTCGAACACTGTGACCTAAGGCTTCTTCGTTTTCGGCGCCTTCTTACGCTCAGGTTTCTCTTCGTTGTCGTCCTGGTCATTTTCAACGGTGATCAATTTCCCATCAGGCGCTACCTTAATTTCGGACATCTTACCCGCCCTGGTCACATGTGCTTCATAGGCTTCGATCGTGTTGTTTTTGGTGATGGACTCAACGAAGGTGATCTTTCCCTTGCCGGCGTCCTTTTTGATCGTCGCTTGAACTTCCGCCGGGAGCGAAGCCAGGGCGACTTCTTCTTCAATTTCCACCACTGCCCCTGAGGAATCAATGAGCACGTCTTTCTTGTGACCATTGACCTTCAGTTCGGCCTCATAGAACGTCTGTCCGTCTTTGACCTCTTTTGCGAGACCGCGCAGAGTCGCACCTTTGCTCTGTTCCTGAACGGTCTTGCGGACGGCTTCAGGAAGGTCCTTCATCTTCACAGGCTTTTCGGAGTTCTGAGCGAAGGCGTTTGCGCTAAACACCAGGCTCAGGCCAAACAGAAACGCGGTTGCGGTCCTTACACGTGGTGTCATCATGTGAATCTCCTTTCGATTAACTCAAGTACCTGGGAGCGCAGGCATCCCTGCCTGCGCTCCCAGGCTCATCAATCGCTCTTTTCGACATGTGCCTTTCGCCGAGCGCCGTAGCGAAGGTAGAGCGCCGGCATCAAAAACAAATTCAGCAGCGTCGAGGTCACCAGGCCCCCCAGTATGACTACCGCCATCGGGTGCTCAATCTCGTGACCCGGGCGGTTTCCGCCAACGACGATCGGCAAAAGCGCAAGTCCCGTAGCGAGCGCGGTCATCAGGATCGGAGCGAGCCGCTCCTCCGAGCCGCGCATGACAAGCTCTCTGCCGAACGTCTCACCCTCTTCAAATTCAAGGTGCCGATAATGGCTTACCAGCATGATGCCGTTGCGCGCAGCTATCCCGAGCACGGTCACAAACCCGACAAGCGAACCCAAAGAAAGCACTCCGCCGGTGAGCAGCGTCGCAATCACGCCTCCGACTAAAGCAAAAGGAAGGCTCACAAACACGAGCCCAACCAAACGGGGCGAGCGAAAGTCGGCGTGCAGCAGCAGGAGTATACCGAGAAGCGAAAGACCCGAAAGAGCCAGGAGCCGGTTCCTCGATTCCTGCCGGGCAGCATATTCGCCGAGGAACTCAGGATGATACTCGCGGTCAAAAGAGAGAGCTTTGACCTTGGCCTCGATCTCGCGCGCGACGCTTCCCAGGTCGCGCCCTTTCACGTCGCAACTCACATCTATGCGCCGTGAAGCGCCCTCGCGCTGGATAACATTCGGGGACGGCGCAATGCGGATCTCGGCTACCTCGTCCAGCGGCACATCCCCGCCCGACGGCAGATTGATCCTCATCTGGCGCAGCGCCTCAATGTTGCCCCTTACCTGAGCGGCGCCCCATACGACGACATCGAAGATCTTCTGCTCCTCGTAGACCTCGCCCACCTTGGTGCTCTTAACCAGGGTGGTTGCCGCCCGCCGAACATCGCCCGGCGTTAAACCGGATCGAAGCGCCGCGTCAGGACGCAATCTGATCTCGAGTTGCGGCACAAGGACCTGGGGCTCGACTTTCAAATTGGTGACGCCTTGAATCTCGCTCATGGTCCTACCGACTTCGGCTGCTTTTTCGCGCAGTACTCCCAGTCCAGGCCCGTAGATGCGCACGACAATCGTCGCCCCCGCCCCGGTCAGCACCTCTTTGATCCGTTCCTTCAGATAAGTAAGCACGTCACGTTGAAGACCAGGATAGCCTTCGACTACTCCTTGAATCCGCGCGACCGTCGGCTCGTATGGCGAATCGGGGTCGATGCTTATCCAGAGCTCGGCGAAGTTCGGGCCGACCACTTCGTCGGCAACCTCTGCGCGCCCAATGTGCGAGCCGAAATTCCTCACTCCGGGAATGGCCCGAAGCTCTTTGCTCACCTGAACGGTGATCCGCTGCATGGCTTCGAGCGAGGTCCCTGGCTTTCCGACCCAGTGCATCAGAAAGTCGGTCTCTTTGAAGTCGGGCAGGAACTCTTCGCCAAGAAAAGGGACCGTCACTGCCGTGAGACCGAAGACGACCACCAGCACCACCGCAGCCCATCGCGGTCGGCCCACCATACGCGGCAGAAAGCTTTTGTAATACCGCTTAAGCAGGCGGGCGACCGGCGGGTCTTTGTGATCGGCCTTTGCAGCGCGGGGCAGCAGCAACAAAGAGAGCGCGGGAGTCAATGTGAGCGCTATGGCCAAAGAGGCCATCACAGCCAGGACATATGAAACCGCAAGCGGGCGGAAAAACGACCCTGCCAGTCCATCCAGAAAGAAGACCGGGAGGAACACGAGTACCACAATCAAAGTTGCGTAAACAATTGCGCTCCTAACTTCGATTGAGGCCTTCAGCACAACCTGAAAAGCAGTCTCCGGATTCACGGCTGAGCGGTTGAGCCGCAATCGACGCATGATGTTCTCGACATCTATGATCGCGTCGTCAACCACTTCGCCCAGCGCGATGACCAGACCTGCTATGACCATGGTGTTGATCGTGTAGCCCCGGTAGTGCAGGATCAGCGTTGCCGCGAGCAACGACAGCGGGATCGCCGTCAGGCTGATGAGAGCAGTTCGCCAGTCGTACAGGAACGCTACGAGAACTATCACCACCAGCACGCAGCCGATCATCAGCGCGCGGTTCAAATTCTTAAGCGCCAACTCGATGAAGGTCGCGGGTCGAAAGATCGTCGAGTCCACCTCGACATCCTTTAAGCCCGGTCTGAGCGCATCCAACGCACTCTCGACGTTGCGGGTGACATCGAGCGTGTTACCCTGCGGCTGCTTCTCAACTATCAACAGCAATCCCGGCCCGTCGTTGATGACCGCATCGCCAATCGGCGCAGGAAAGCCTTCGACAACAGTGGCCACGTTGCCTAGCTGAAGCGGCGACCCGTCGCGGAAGGCCACTGGAATTCTCGCGAGATCCTCCGCGCGAACGACCGCCGAGAGGTGGGTGATGGAAAAGCGTTGGTTGGGCGTGTCAATGAATCCGCCGGCGCCCGGAGAAACAGCATCGCGCGTCGTTCGCACCACATCATCGAGCGTCACGTTGTGGGCGCGCAGATTGTCTGGGTCAACCAGCACCTGAATCTGCCGGTCTCGCTGGCCCCAGATCGCCACATTGGCCACACCAGGTATCGCCATCAGTCGAGGTCGAATCGTCCATCGCGCAAGCGTCGTAAGCTCCATCTGCGACAGCGACGCCGACGACATGCCAATCTTCATCACGCGGCTGGTTGATGAAAGCGGCGAGAGAATCACTGGCGGGCGCGCGACCGCCGGCAGTTGCGCGGCGACGATTGAGAGGCGCTCCTGGACAAGCTGCCGGGCGCGCATCAGGTCCGTGCCTTCCTGAAAAATGAGAACAACGGATGAGAGCCCAAGCACGGATTTCGAGCGTAACGTCTTTAGCGACATTATGCCGTTCAGCGAGTTTTCAATCGGCGCGGAGACGAGGCTTTCAACTTCGGCGGTGGACAGACCCGGCGCTTCTGTTTGTATCTCGACTACGGGAGGCGCAAATTCCGGGAACACATCCAGAGGCGTTGTGCGCACTATCTGTATCCCGACAATCATCAAGACAACAGCAAGAGCTACGACAACGATGCGCAGGTGAAGCGAAGTAGATACGATCCAGTTCATCATAAAAAACGGTTCAGGGTTCAGGGTTCGTGGTTCAGGGTTCAGGGTTCAGGGTTCAGGGTTCAGGGTTCAGGGTTCAGGGTTTCGATTTGATGGTTGCTGTTCTCCGGTTCTATTGAGTCTCGTAACCACAAACCAGAAACCCTGAACCCTGAACCACGAACCACGAACCACGAACCACGAACCCTGAACCACGAACCCTGAACCACGAACCCTGAACCCTGAACCCTGAACCCTGAACCACGAACCCTGAACCCTGAACCCTGAACCCGGAACCCCGAACCGGGGTTCATTTGCCCCCGCTGAACTCCGTGCTGAACAGCTCCGCCGCGCCAGCTACAACGACCTTGGTTCCCGCTGCTGGGCCGTGAGCCAGGACTGCCAACGAGCCTGTGACATAGCGCACCTCGACGCGCCGGCGCACGTACTGTTGCGGCGCGATGTTTTCATAAACCCATTCTCCGCCGTGAACATCACGTATGACCGCCGAATACGGTACGGCCAGACTTTGTTCTGCGCCCACCAGCGTCAGAGTAACGCCGACTCTCTGACCCGGGCGATAGGGGCCAAGCGACGACAGCTTGTAGTAAAGATCAATCGTCGAGGCATTCGGGTTAGCGGTGGGAGGCGCGGCGATTGGCCTTGCCGAAAGTATCGGCGAGCCCGGCGAGTCGCCAAGATTATGGATCTTCGCTGCCTGTCGCCGGTCGATGGACCCGAGGTCTCCGACATAGACCGGAACGCGAACCCAGATTGAAGCCAGGCTTGCTATCTCAAACAACGGCGCTGAGCTCGCGACCTTCTGGCCCGTGCCCGCGTGCACCTTTTGAATCATCCCGTCTTCCGGTGCGATAACCGGAATCGAGATGTCCGCATCCATCGGTGTGCGGATTACGCGTGCCAGCTTTTCTCGCGCCGCCTTGAGTGCGTGTTCGGCGAGCGCGAGATCCTCTCGCGCCTGT
This sequence comes from Acidobacteriota bacterium, assembly GCA_038040445.1. NCBI lineage: Bacteria > Pseudomonadati > Acidobacteriota > Blastocatellia > Candidatus Onstottus > Candidatus Onstottus frigus. Next base: position 81,408 of record JBBPIG010000026.1, read on the forward strand.
TCAACCTGCTTGACGCTTCCTGCTTTATCGCGCAGGAGTTGCTCGGCGCGATCGAGCTTTACTTTTGCGGCATCGACCCGAGTTTGGGCATCGGTCAGTTCTTTCTCGGCCTGCGAACGCGCATCGCGCTCAGGTGGAAGCATCGGTAACAAACGAAACACTGCCATGCCCTTCTGCACCGTCATACCGGCGTCAGGCGCGGCGCCCAAAGCTCCGGCGAGGATGGTGCCTGCGACCGGAGCCGACACGATTCGGGTACTGTCAGGAGGCAGCACCACCTCACCGCCAAAGGTGCGCTCTCGTGTTGCGCTGGTGACTTCAACCGGCGCGGTGCTAATCCCCAATCGAGCTTCGGCTTCGGCGGTGAGCGTAACCGTAGCCAGATCGCCCTCTTTGACGGCGTTTTCAACCTTCGCTGGAGTCGCGGGCTTCTGAGCTTCGGCGGCCTTCTGTGTGGTGCAGCCTGCCGCGCTCATCAATATGACGAGGCCGGCAACTCGCAGGTCAAAGCGAACTCCACTGAAGTAAAGTGAGAGTGCGCCGTCGGAGATTTTCAATTGGTTTTCCTTCCTACGGCCCTCTGTAACTGGGCCGTTGCGCGCTGAATGGCGGCGCTCGCTTCTGCCTCTTGCAAGCGGGCGTCGTAAAGCCGGCGTGACGTTTCAAGGACGAAGAGATAGGCCACGTCCCCAGCAGCATAAGCTTTTTCTGATATGCGAATGTCTTCTTCGATTACCGGCAAGATCCGGCCGCGCCACGAGTCGAGTGCCTGCCGCGCTGCTTGAAGCTGGGTATAGGCTTCTTGCACTTCGAGGGCAATCCGGTCGCGCACGGCTACGTATTGGCGCGCCGCGCGCTCGATCTCAGCCTCAGCCCGCGTGATCCCACCCTTGTTGCGGTTGAGGAACGGAAGCTCAACCTGCACGCCGGGTCCGGCTTCGAAGCCCTTCGACCCTTTAGCATTGGCATCGAGAATCGCCGATATGGAAAAAATCTTCGAGCGTTCCCATTTCGCGCGCTTGCCCGCGGCTTCAATGGCGAGCTCCGCGGCCCGCAAGTCCGGACGCGCGGCAAGCGCCTGCTTTATCAGGTCGTTCACCTCTTGATCGTTGCGTTGCCGAGTTGAAGAAGCCGGGCCCGCGGCGATTACGCTCGGATTTCCGCCGGCCGGTGACGTGGAAGGTTGCGTGGAAGCAACAATGTCGAACGAGGCGTCGCCGGCCACCATGCCGAGCAGAAAACGGAGCCTGTCTTTTGCAATCTTCGCCTCGTTGCTTGATCGCGCCGCCTGTTCCTCGGCTTGTCTTGCGTCGAGACCAGCACTGCTGGTTTCGAGCTCGCTTATGTCCCCGGCGCGAAGCCTGGCCTGGACGATCTGAGCAATCTCAGTTCGCTGACGATGCGAGTCGGCTGCGATGCGCGTTCGATCATTTGCGAGGGCCGAATCAGCATAGGCGACTCTTACATCGCGCACCAGGTTGAGCCCTGTCTGAACGAGGCTTTCGGCTACGCGCTCGACCTCGACTTTCGCGGCGGCGACCCGGCGCGGTCTTTGCCAGAAAACCTCGAGCGGCAGGTTTGCGGTGAACTCGAGCTGCTTGGGCCCCCACGGCAGCAACAGCGTCAACATCGGATTGCGCAGTTGACCTGCTTCGACCAGATCCGCGCGCGCGAACCCAAGAGAGGTCAGGTCGGCTTGAAAGGCCGCGTTGTTCCACAGGGCGACGGCAACCGCCTCATCCTCCGAAAGTCCGTCGGCGAGTATTACTCCCGGTGGAACCGCGAATGCCGAAGACTGAGAGTTTGGATTCAAGCCGTGTCCGGTTCGATCTTCAATCCCTTTCGACACCTGGGTTGTGACTTTTGAAGATCGGCTGGAGCAACCGGCAAGAACAAGAATCAGGAAGGCCGATGTTACAACGATAAGCTTCGTCAAATTAGGGTCCCCTTACCCTGCGCGCGAATTGAGGGTTGTTCTGTGGTCCACGTGAAAGCCGTCAGGGAAACGATTCTATTGATCCGAAGATGAACAGAAGATTAATTGCAGCCAAAGCTGGAGGTTCCTGGTTCCTGGTTCCTGGTTTCTGGTTTCTGGTTTCTGGTTTGTGGTTACGAGACTCGACAGAAACCAGACAACAGCAACCATCAATCGAAAACCCGAAACCCGAAACCCCGAATGATAAACCCGGAACCACGAACCCCGAAGAGCAGGCAAGGATGCCTGCGCTCCCAGGCTGGCGCTCCGAGGCTATCTCGGCAACGACACGGTGAACTTGCTGCCGTGGCCGGGGCGGCTGGTCAAATCGATGGACCCCTTATGCGCCTCCGCAACCCATCTTGCAATGGCAAGGCCGAGTCCGCTTCCGCCATCTACACGCGAACGCGCCTTATCAACACGATAGAATCTCTCAAAAATGTGTGGAGCCGAATCGGCAGGAATGCCTATTCCGGTATCCGAAACGATGATCTTTACATTTGCCGCTTCAACGCCGAGCCTGACTGAAATAGAGCCGCCCGAGGGAGTGTACTTGATGGCGTTGTCGAGCAGGTTCAGAAGCATCCGCCTCACCAAGACTTCATCACCACGAAAAGCGATGTCCGGTGTGGGATCGAACGTCAAGGATACCCCATCGCGCACAGCCAAAACACTTGCAGATTTGCAGCATTCTTCTACCAGGTCATTCAAATAGAACTCTTCGATCTCCAACGGTCGTTCTTCAGCGTCTGCGCGAGCCAGCGCCAGCAAGTCGTCAACTATGCGCGATAGCCTCTTTGACTCGTCTTGAACAATCGCCAACGCCTCTTTGTACTCGATCGCATCCCTGTCCTGGGATAGTGCGACATCGGCTTCGCCTCTTATTATCGACAGCGGCGTGCGAAGCTCGTGAGAGGCGTCGGCGATAAACTCGCGCATGCTCTCGAACGAACGGTCGAGTCTTGCAAGCAAATCGTTGAACACGCGCGCCAGATGCCCAAGCTCGTCGCTCTTATTACCGACGCTCAAACGTTCGTGTAGATTTCTGGCGCTGATGCGCTCGGCTTGATTGGACATTGCCACGACCGGGGCGAGGCTCTTTTTCGCGAGTAAGAATCCGCCGATTCCCGCCACGAGTAAGCTTGCGGGAAAGGCGAGGTAAAAGATTCGCCTGATCGATTCAAGCTGCTCGACCAGGTCATGCAACGGTTCGGCTGTCACCACAAGATAGTCCTTGCCCCTCGCGCGCGCGGAGATCGCGGCTACTCGTGCGCCCTCTTCGCCGAAGCCTTGAACGGTCCGAAACGTGGGATGGCCGCCCGTCGCCGCGGGAGACAAAAGGTCCTTCGGAAGAGCGATCTGCTGATCTCCGTCAAAGCTCGACGCGAGGAGCTGCTCGCCATCAAATATCGCGACATAGATCCCCGGCAGACGGAGTTCAGTCAAAGCCTGCGCGGCGCCCGAGGAGGCGCCTTCTTCACTCTCCGCCTCCTCGCTGCGAAACTCGCCGGCGACTGCCTGCGCGGCACGCAACAGCGATTGGTCGAGCCGTTCATACAGGGTTTGAGATAACACCAGGTAGACGTATGCGCTGAAGCACAGAAGCAGCAATCCGAAGAGCAGCACATACCACAATGTCAGACGAACTCGGACGCTCTTAACCATTTTCGCTCTCCAGATCGGGCGAGAAGAAATAACCCTCACCGCGCCGGGTGTGGATCAGCGGCTTGCTGAAACCCTCGTCTATTTTTTTTCGAAGCCGCCCAACGTACACATCGATGACATTCGAAAACGCATCGAAGTTCTCGTCCCATACGTGGCCTGCTATCTCGGCCCGCCCGACCAGCTTGCCCACTCTAAGCACAAAAAACTCCAACAATGAGTATTCCTTCGCGGTCAGGCTTATCGCGCGCCCGGCGCGAGTCACTGTGTGACTTGCGGTGTTGACTGTCAGGTCGGCGACTTGAAGAGTCTCCGGTCTAATCTCCTGCGCTCTTCTGAGAAGCGCGCGAATTCGCGCCAGGAGTTCCTTAAAATCAAACGGCTTGCTCAAGTAGTCATCTGCTCCGCAATCCAGACCTGTCACGCGATCGTCAATCGCATCGCGGGCGGTCAAAATCAGCACAGGCCGTTTGTTACCTTGAGCGCGCAATTCTTTGCAAACCTGGAAGCCATCCTTAAGCGGAAGCATTACGTCGAGGATGATCAAATCGTATTCGGTGATGCTCGCCTTATACAGCGCCTCCTCGCCGTCGCCGGCAATGTCGACGGCATAGCCCTGCTCACGCGCGCCCTTCGCAATAAAGCGCGCCACTCGCGGCTCATCCTCTACAAGTAATAGTCTCACCCGCTTGGATCCAATTCCGTCCACACTAGAGTCCGACCCTATCCTACCTACAAACAAATTAGAGGAGGATGAACTCGCAGGCAAGCACGGCCAGGTCCGACCGATTCTTGGGGCATTAATGTTCTGTTCATCATCAGTCGGCTAGAATACTGATCTACCAGCATTGACCTCGAAAGGCAGGCAGCCGCTGAATCACTTGGAGGCGATGTATTTCGCGTGATAGTGAATTCAGGATGCTGAGCGCAGTCAGGTAATCGAATCTCTCAGGTTTCTTCCAACTTAGAATCGCATCGCCGGCCAAACTCACAGAGCGTGGCCGAGATTCGTTCGAAGCTAGCAACGCGGGGGCATCTGAAGGGCCGTCGTCAGACGATCTTGCGCCAACAAAGGATGTGTGAATGAACCAAAACAAAATCACTCGCCGGCAGGCGATACTTTCAATAGCAACGATTTCCGCGGGGGCGTTAATCAAGCCGTCCGCGGCCTTCTGTTCGCCGGTAGATGACAAGGTAAGATTTGCCGTCATCGGAGACTGGGGCACGGGCGATAAACATCAGATCGGGATCGCAAGGCAAATGTTTGCTTCTCACCAGCGTACGCGGTTCGATTTCGTCATTTCCGCGGGGGACAATGTTTACCCAAACGGCAGTGGGAAGTACTTCGATCGGAATTTTGAACAGCCGTTTGCCAACCTGCTCAAAGATCGCGTCAACTTCTACACTGTGCTCGGCAATCACGACGTCGACGCGGGACGTCAGGACCAGTGCCAGTACCCCTTGTTCAACATGGGCGGCCAGAACTACTACAAGATCGAGAGAGGAAACGGGTTGGCCGAGTTCTTCATGCTCGACTCCACAGATTTTGGCTTAACCCAGACGACCTGGCTGGAAAGCTCACTGAGTGCTTCGAAGGCCAAATGGAAGATCGCCGTCTTCCATCATCCGATTTATTCATCCGGTAAGCAGCACGGATCAGCCACCGGGTTGAGGAAGCGACTCGAGCCGTTGTTTACACGTTACCGCGTCAACGTTGGCTTCTCCGGGCACGATCACATCTACGAACGGACCAAACCGCAGCAAGGCATCCAATATTTCGTCTCGGGCGCGGGCGGGAAAGTCCGGCGTGGTGACGTCGATCGGGGAAGCGGCATCACCGCCGCGAGCTTTGACGACGACAACCACTTTATGGTGATCGAGATCGACGACAACCAGGTAAGCTTTCAGGCAATCAGCGAAGCTGGAGTCGTAGTTGATAACGGCTTGGTCAAACAAGCTTAAAGCACAAATACGAACCAAAGGGGAATCATGAGGACAAACTTGAAGATTTTGGTTGTACCGGTTCTTCTATTAGCCGCTGTCGGCGCGGCCCAGGTTAAGAACAATTCCGGCCGGATCAAGGATGCCCTGCCCGCAGGGATAAATCTCACCGAGGCGAAGCTCGTCGAGATTCGAGATGATGCCGGTCAGGTTGTTTTGAGCGGCACTTTCTCAAACTACGCGGCGCCCTTGTCGAGCAAAAACGCAGCCACAAAGGCAAAGGGTCTTGCGGAAATCGAGATCGAAAAATCGGGAACCGCCACCAAGCAGGAGAGCGAAGTCGCTGTAGAGAACCTTCCTGCGCTAGCGACCTTCAAGCTGATTGTCGATGGGAATGAGGTGGCCACCTTCACAACCAGCAAGGCTGGCAAGAGAGCCTTGAAGTATACTCGCAAGGATCAGTGATCCAGCAAGGTTATCGCAAACGTATTCGCTTGCTTGGTGCGGATAGGCAGCAAGTCTGAAACCCTCGAACAACGTTCGGTGATCTTAACGATCCGAGCCGCGATGCAAGTTGGCGCATCGCGGCTCGGATGAATCCACGGCAAGGCGACTAGAAAAACCTCAGCGTGTAAGTGAGCCTCACGCCGCGTCCGATTTCCGGGGCGAACTCCTTGATGAACGACAGATGGTTCCGGTAGAGCCGATCACCCAGGTTGAAGCCGCTCACCGAGATCGTCTGAGCGAGATGCTGCTGAGCGAACGTGTACGACGCATTCACGTTGAACACTGTATAGCCACCGGTTCGTGTCTCTGTGGGAAACAGTCGATCCTGGTCCTTTGACATCACAGCCTCGGGATTGAATCTGAAATCCTTGTATGTGAACTCCAGGCCGGCGCGGCCGCGCAGCGGCGGTATGCGAGGAAGAGGGGTGTTCGTGTCAGTCAGCTTTGCGTTGACGTAGTCAACTTCCGAGAGCAGCCAGATGTTGCGATGTAACCCTGCGTCCAGCCTTGCCTCGACACCCGTGTATCGAGCCTTTCCCTGGTCATAGTTGGCTACGATCAGACCGTCGTCTTCCTCTCCGGTTGGCGCCAGAAAGATAAAGTCTCTCAGGTGGTAATAGAAGTAGTTCAGCTCGGCTCGAAGCCTGCTGGTGGAATGCCTCAACGAAAGATCGATCCCATCGCCCCGCTCACGCTTCAGGTTAGGATCCCCTACTTCAAAAGTCGCGTTGCCCGGGTGTGGGCCGAGGTTATAAAGCTCTTCGAGCGCCGGCGCGCGATAGGAGTGGCTGTAGTTGACGACGAACGCTCCTCCTTTCCAGGTTGGAACGCGCATTCCGACTGCGCCCGAGAATCCGTTGAATGAGCGGTTGGGTGTCGGCCGTTCGAGGATCTGGTCGGGTTCATAGGCGTTGTGTTCGAATCGCCCGCCAAATTGAAACGACACTCGCTCGAAGTCCACCTTCTGAAGACCAAAGAGTGAGAAAGCATTCTGCTTTGTGGGAGGACCCAGCGATTCTTCGCCCACCGAAGTGTAATCCCGATGCAATCCCCAGAACCCGAAGCTTCCAGACCACCTGCCTGTCTTTCGCTCTTCGAACACGCCTCGATAGCTGAACGACTTGTTCTTGAACTCAGTGTTCACGACGTTTTCGATCGCCCCGATTTCCTGGTGCATGTAGTCATTGTATTGAAGCGAGAGCTGAGCAGTGTTGATGAACGAATCCAGGTCGCGGAGACCGCCGTTGAAACGAATGCTATGGCGTCGCGGGTTGAGAAGAACTATTTCGGGATTTTCCTCTGATGGGTCGAACGGAATGCCATAGCGCTTTCGGTCAAAGGTGTAGTCAAAGCTGAAAAACTGTTTTCCGGGGTAGTAACCGAAGCCGCCTGAACCCGCCCCTTCCCTGGTGTAGGAGTTAGGAATCCTTCCGATAGGCGTGTCGTAGTCGCCCGCGCGCTGACCGCTTCCGCTGCCCCAGAAGAGCCAGTTCTTGGTGCCGTACTCGAGGCCGCCGCCCCCGCCGCCCTGCCAGTTGTTAGTGCTGCCAAGGGCAGAAAAAGAGCCTCGCAAGCCTTCGTGAGCATGTTGGTGTCCGGTTATCGCGTTAACCACGCCGCCAATTGCGCTGCTGCCGTATAGCAGCGTCGCCGGCCCCTTGACCACTTCGAGCTTCTCGAGGTTCAGAAGATCGATTGGTTCGCCGTGATCTCCCGACTGAAACCCAAGCGAGCCGATCCGATTCCCATCCTGCAGCACAAGGACACGGTCGCCGTCAAAACCTCGGACTACGGGACGCGAGGTTCCGGGTCCAAACGTGCGCTTTGCGACACCGAGCTCGTGATCGAGCACGTCGCCCAGCGATTGAGTGTTCTTCTCTAAAATCTCGACGGAGGTAAGCGATGTGACCGACTGAATGGAGTTGAACGATGTCTCTTCTCCGCCGCTCGCGCTAACGGTAATCTGTTCGCCGACGACTCGAAGCCGCATCTGGAAGTCGGCAGTGGCGGTCGCGCCGTCAGCCACTTGCACTGTCTGCACGACATCGGGAACCCGGTCCAGATGAGCAACAACACTGTAGCTTCCGGGTGGAACATTCTGAAATTCGTAAGCGCCATCGTCATTCGTTTCGACGGAACGCCTTAGTTGAAGAATGCTCACTATCACGCCGTGGACTGGCTTTCCAGACGTTTCGAGCGTAACCGTACCCTTCAGCGTACCGCCGGCCCCCTCGCCAAGCACGGAAGCCGAAAGGCTGCTAACACAAAACGCTAACATTAGTGCGAACACGATAAGTCGTTTCATTGGAAGTCTCCTTGCTAGTGAAGCAGAACGAACGCCGGCTCGATAACCAAAACGTTAAGCCGGCAAACATCCGTGCCCTAAATCAGCGCTGCACATATTGCTGGCAACGCTACGCGCGTGGAGCTTCTGCCGAGCTCGTTCGCAGCGACCGATGCGAGCCTGCCGAGCGCGCGGCTTAGGGCCGGTATGAATCGTGAGTCACCAGGTCAGAGGAGGGGCGCGGCTGGAGAGGATAAGGCAGGGGCGGCTCAGACGCGGCGATGCCAGAAGAATCTCGCGAACCAACGCCTGAAGAGGTATCACAACTACTACGGAGTGCGGACGGTCAGTTGATTGAAAGCTGCGTTGAATCCTGCACGAGAGGCAGTTCGAATCATTACTCGAAGTTGGCGTGCTGCTCGAGTCGCCGTCTTCACCGGTAATCCTGACGGTGGCCAGCGCCACCCGGTCGCGCGCGCGGTCGTGACGATGTGTCACGCAAACGAACAATGCGTGCGCAAGGAGGCAAAGCAAGGCAAGCGAAATAACTCGCGCCTTAGACCTTCTCTTGAGCTTGCCAGGCTTTTTCAACGCTTAATTCTCTCCGAATGATTCGAGACTTCAATTTAACTACGCGACGCTTACGGTGTCAACGATGCTACTCTGAACCGCTTGTGGCCGGATACGCGTGGTTGCCTTGTCTCGTTACGCCAAACGCCCTATAGTCACTCGGCGTTTAAGCCTCGCAAGAGGAGATTGATTTGACGGACAAGTCGTTGCTCGAACTGAAAGACGTAACCGCTGGCTACGGCGACGTTCAGGTTTTGTGGGGCGTAACGTTCGCGGTTCGAGAAGGTGAGATTGCAACGCTGGTCGGCGCTAACGGCGCCGGAAAGACAACCACGCTGAAGACGATTTCGGGCGTGGTGCGCGCCTCCGGCGGACAGGTTGTTTTTGACGGCGAGCGCATCGACCGGCTTCCTTCGCACGTGATCGCCGCGCGCGGCATCGCTCACGTTCCGGAAGGGCGCAGGCTCTTTCCGTTGATGAGCGTCAGAGAGAACCTGGAGCTTGGAGCGATCGGCCGCGAAGCTCGCCGGCTGCGCCAGGGTTCATTCGAGCGCGTCTTCGCACTGTTCCCGAACATACGGGACCGCGAGGGTCAGATGGCCGGCACGCTTTCGGGCGGCGAACAGCAGATGGTGGCCATCGCTCGCGGACTGATGGCGCGCCCGCGCCTTTTGATACTGGACGAACCAAGTCTTGGTCTGGCGCCCATCATCGTGCGAGAGATGTTCGACATCGTCCAGACGATCAATCGTGAAGGCATCACCGTTCTGTTGGTCGAGCAGAATGTCCAGCAGAGTTTGAAGCTGGCCGATCGAGCCTACGTGCTCGAGAACGGCCGCGTGGTGCTTGAAGGAGCAGGCAGCGAGCTGCTCAACGACCAGCGTGTTCGCGAGGCTTACCTCGGAGCATAGATTGACTACTTCTTATGACTTAGTCTCGATGAAATACTTTTCAAGGAAAAACTTGTCCGTGAAGTAGCGGCTCCGCCAGTTTGGATTCACGCGATCGAGCAAGCATATGCGACCGACGCAACGATGAAGGAAGACACAATGCCGGGACAGATTCTGGTAATCGGAGCGACCGGCTCTGTAGGCAGCGAGATGGTCAGACTACTCTGCCGCAAGGGCGAGAGCGTGCGAGCGGCAAGCAGAGAACCGGCGGCGCGGCCTCGATCAGACGGCCCGGTATCGTGTGTCGAATTCGACTTCGAGCGGCCGGAAACCTTTGCCCCAGCCCTCGACGGCGTCGATCGAGTGTTTCTCATTGCGCGGCCGGGAGACGACCACACAGACCGCGTCGCCTTCCCTGTCATCGACGAGATAAAGCGACAACGCGTCCGTCACGTCGTCAACCTATCGGCGATGGGTGTCGAAACTCGCGATGACATGGCGCTGAGGAAAGTCGAGCGGTACCTGGAAGATTCCGGGGTTGGCTTCACACATCTGCGCCCAAACTTTTTCATGCAGATCTTCAGCGCGGGCCCGCTGCTGATGGATATTCGCTCGACTGGTGCGTTTCATATTCCGGCCGCTGACGCGAAGCTCTCATACATCGATGTGCGCGACATTGCGGCGGCAGCCACCGCGGCGCTGACCGAGCCAGGTCACGTGGGCAAGGCCTACACGCTCACAGGAGCGCAAGCCCTCGATCACTATGAGATCGCGGGAGCCATCTCCGGCGCGACAGGTAAGACAATTCAGTACATCCCCATCAGCGAAGACGCCGCTCGAAAAGCCATCGAAGCTGCGGGTCTTTCACTGGAGCGAGCCACACGGTTGATCGGCTTATACAGGCTTGTCCGCCAGGGATTCTGCGAGCCGGTTTCCCCCGACATTCAGACGGTTCTCGGCCGGCCACCCACATCCTTCGCGCAATTTGCCAGAGGGGCAAGCACCATAGATCAGACTAAAGTCTGCGCCACGATTGAGACCATCCCGGCTTTGAGATAAGATTGCGCCTCAAAGGAGTACCTTCCCTATGCGGTTCAAGATTCATCTGTTTCTCCCTCTGTTCATTGCCGCGGTACTGATTGCGCCAATCATTTCAACGACTCGCGCCGCCGGGCAAGCCCCGCAAGCACCCGCGCAGCCGTTCGAGCCGTTCGTCAATCGGATTCGTGACGGACTCAAGCTGAACGAAGAACAAGTCACAGAGCTGAGAAAGGTCCTGGTCAAGCACGCGCCGAAGCTGCTCGATCTTCGCAACCGCGCGCAGGCGAACCCTTATGCGCCGGGGCTTCAAACCGAAATTGATAAGGAACAGAAGGCGATCCGGGAAGAGCTCACCACACTCCTCGACGAAGATCAAAAAGGTAAGCTTGCAAGCTTCGACACGCGACTGCCGGTGCCGATGGGGCCACCTTTCGTCTTGATCAACGTCCTTCCGCGCGTCCGTATAGAGGCGGGGACAATCAAGCTCGCAAGCACCGAACGACTGATCTCGACTCCCAGCCCAACGGCGAAGGGTCGCTCCGCTCGATTGACTGAAGACCAGAAGCTGCTTCACCTGCTCAATCGCATCACATTCGGTCCGCTCCCCGGAGACGTCGCTCGAGTTAAGCAAGCCGGCATCGAGCGATTTATCGAACAGCAGTTGCACCCCGAGACGATTGACGATTCCGACCTCGAGAAACGATTGGAGGTGTTGCCGACCCAGCGAATGACGTCGGCTGAGCTTTATCAGTTCTATCCGCCTCCACAGGTGGCGGAGCAGCGCGCGAACGACAAGAACGCGCCGCCGATCTTTGGCCGCCCGCAACAGGTCATCGGCGAGCTTGTTCAGCAAAAGCTCGTGCGCGCCGTGTCCAGCAACCGGCAGTTGCAAGAGGTGCTGACGGATTTCTGGTTCAACCACTTCAACGTATTCGCTCAGAAGGAAGCCGATCAATGGTTCGTAACCAGCTACGAGCGCGAGGTGATTCGCCCGCGCGCGCTCGGCAAGTTCCGCGACTTGTTGCTTGCGACTGCCGAGAGCCCGGCGATGTTGTACTACCTGGACAATTGGCTGTCGGCTTCGCCTGATTCCAAACAGCCGCGACCGCCCCGGCCTCAAAACGGGCAGCCGCCAAGACCCGCTCCTGCGGCCAATCCCAAGCCACCTGAAGCCGGGGGGCCCGCGCCCGATCAGAACACCTCGATGATCGCCAAGAAAGAAAGCGATCCTCAATCCTCAATCCTCAATCCCCAATCGCCTCCTCCTCCCAGACCAGCCCCACGCAAGCCAGGCATAAACGAGAACTACGCTCGCGAGCTGATGGAGCTACACACGCTGGGCGTCGATGGCGGCTACACGCAGAAGGACGTGCAAGAGGTCGCGCGTTGCTTCACGGGCTGGACCATCGATCGTCCGTTTCAGGGCGGCGGCTTCGTGTTCCGCCCGTGGATGCACGATGACGGCGCAAAGACCGTGCTGGGCGTCACGATGCCGGCAGGCGGCGGGATCGCGGACGGCCGCCGAGTGATCGACATTCTATCGAGGCATCCTTCAACGGCACGCTTCATCTCGAAAAGACTCTGCCAGCGATTTGTTTCCGACGATCCACCCGCGCAACTGGTCGAACGCGTCTCGCAAGTGTTTCAGAAAACCGACGGCGACATCCGCGAAGTCATTCGCGCAATCTTGACCTCGCCGGAATTCAACTCGACGGTTGCGTTTCGCGCCAAGATCAAGTCGCCGCTCGAACTGGCCGCGTCTGCAATTCGCGCTCTGGACGGGGACACCAACGGCGCTCCCGCGCTGCACGATTGGATTCGCAGAATGGGCGAGCCCCTTTATCAGTTCGCATTCCCGACCGGCTACGGCGAGACCTCGGCGAAATGGGTAAACACCGGTGTGTTCTTCAACAGGATCAACTACGCGGTGGCGCTGGCGAGCAATCAGATCAACGGAACGAACTATGATCCGCTTCGGCTTGTTTCGACTGAGGCCGTTGGGAATTTGAATGAGCTGACCAATCAATTGTCTGCGCTGATCGTTCACACAGAGTTGTCGCCGGAAAGCTTGGGCGCAGTTCGCGCGGGCCTGGCCGAGCAGGGTTCGCCGGTTACTGCGGCAAGTGCCGCGCGTCCGGCGATGAACGCCGGAGAGAGAGCCGAGATGCTTCCAGTGAAAGCGGCTTCCACGTCCGATGCCAACACTGAGCGCCGCCGGATAGCTCAAGTGATCGGCTTGCTGATGGGCGCCTCGGAGTTTCAAAGACGGTGAGTTTCGCGCAAAGCTCGCAAAGACTCGCAAAGCTTGGCGCTCATTGGGCGAGAGTTGGGTCTTTGGGCGGAACGGAGGGATAATCCAACCACAAATCCCAAAAAAAA